>JAUXEH010000323.1 GCA_030620655.1 Candidatus Aminicenantota bacterium
GGAGGGGGGAAGCCTCACCATCATCGCCACGGCCCTGGTCGACACCGGAAGCCGGATGGACGATGTCATTTTCGAGGAATTCAAGGGAACCGGAAATCTCGAGATCAAACTGGACCGCCGCTTGGTGGACAAGCGGCTTTTCCCCGCCATAGACATCAACCGGTCGGGCACACGTAAAGAAGAACTGCTCATCGAAGAGAAGGACCTTCGTCGTATCTGGGTCCTCCGCAAGGTGCTCAGCCAGCTTAACGAAGTGGAAGCCATGGAACTCCTGCTGGACAGGATGGGAAAGACCAAGACCAACGCCGATTTCCTGGATGCCATGAGCAAAGGGCTCTGATTCCCTCAAGCATCTCCTTATCCAATGTTTACGAATTTTACATCCTTACTTCCGAGCTTCGCACGGAATTGAAGCTGCTTCCCAAAGAAAATAATTTTTGAAATTTGGCGGGAAACGTGATATACAAATCAGCTTAAGGCTAAGCATGAAGCGAATATTTCTCCGGAAAGCCGCCCTTCTTGTGCTGCTGATTTTCCCCCTTATTCTGATGGGTCAGAACGAACAGGGCCGATCCTATGCGCGGAAAACCACCGAGGAGCTGACCATCGATGGAATCCTGAATGAATCCATATGGCGCCGGACCGACGAGTCCAATCATCTGATCGTAGCCCAGCCTGATCGTTTTGCGCCTGAAAAAGTCCGGACCTCGGTCAAAGTCGTCTTCGATGACAAACGCATCTATGTCGGCCTGGTCTGCTGGGATGCGGAGCCGGATAAGATCAAGGGCGAAATCACGGTCCGCGATGGAGACATCCGTGTCGATGATTCGGTATACGTGCTGCTGGATCTGTTCGAAAATATCGACAACTATTATTTCTACGCCACCAATCCGTTGGGCACTCAAACGGACGGGCTGGTGCGCAAGGACGGCCAGTTGGTCAATCCGGAGTGGAACGGGGACTGGGAAGTAGGTGTGCAGCGCACAGAGGATGGATGGACGGCCGAGTTCTCCATCAACCTCACGACGCTCATGTACGAGCCTACCGAAGGCGAAAGCATGGGAATCAGTGTCTCCCGGGTCGTCCCCCGGCTGGACACGAGTTTCTGGTCCGATCCCATGGACCCGGCCTTCCGTACCGAAGACCTGGTCTACCCGCAGCGGATGACATTCGCATTGGTGGAGAAACGGTTTCGGGTGATCCCATATGTCATGCCCATAATCAAGGGGGAAGGCGACGTGGAAGTCCATGGTGGTGTCGATATCCCCTTAAGGTTCTCACCGAAAGTCACGGGGCACATCACCGTCAATCCCGAATTTGTAAGCGTCGAACCGGATTCTGAGATGTACATTCTCAGCCGCTACGAACTTTACCTGGATGAGCAACGCGATTACCTCAAGGACGGCGAGGACCTGTTCGGGGTGGAACAGGAGAAGCTGTATTACTCCAAACGACAGGGAGGCCTCTACGGCGGCGCCAAATTCAACGGGACCTTCGGCGCATTCGAACTGTCGGCCATGAGCAACCAGGCGAAAAAGATCGAGGAGACTGGCGACCTCTCCGCCAATTTCAGCGTGGTAAGCCTCAACAGCCGCCTGGGAGGCAGCTCTTCTCTGGGCATCCTGGCGGCCAACAGGCTGCTGGACGGGAAGAACACCGGCACAGCCGGAGTGAACGGCTCTTTCGGCGTGACGGAACATTTCAGGGTCTCCGGCCAGTTCGCCACCAGTTACGGGGAAAATTCGGATGAAAACCTGACGTTTTCCATGATCCCCAGTTACGACACCGATACCTTTCATTTCCACATCGGCTACATTCACATGGGCAAAAACTTCGGCGAAAACGCCAATAATGTGGGATATGTGTGGGACGATAACCGCAGGGAGATCGATTCCGCCCTGGACAAGGCCTTTGTAATGCAGAAATGGGGGATCGAATACCTGAAATACGTCTCTTCCTACAACATTTTCTGGGGGACAGACGGGACCCTGCGCAGTTGGGAGGTCACTCAGGGATTCTCTCTATTGAAACAGAACCGCTTCGAGATCAACTTGATGCACACCGAGGAGTACAAGCTTTTCGAGGAGGAATTCCGGAACAGCCGGACGCGCATATTCATGGGCCTGGACACCCGTGAGTGGCAGCTGTTCAATATCATCCTGACCATGGGCGAGAATTTCGGCAAAACCTTCCGCCTGGCTGAAATCAACAAACGCTTTATCGTGAGCCATAAATTTTCCTTTGAATTTATTCTCCAATTTCTCACATACCCCCGAATCGGGGGGAATCGGGTCGACAAGCAGTTCCTGTACCAGCTGCTCAAGGCGACCTATGACCTCACTCCAACTCTGACTCTCAAGGGTTTCCTGCAGTACAACGAGCAGATCAAGAAGACCAACTTCCAGCTTTTCCTCTTCTACCGGTTCCGCCCTCCAGCAGGCATGATCCAGTTCGGCCTCCAGAAAGGCAGCCCCCTGCGCGGAATCGTGGAGGACAGCCCCACCACATTGTTTATCAAGTGTTCCTACGCGTTCTGACTTTAATAATTCATAAAAAATGTCGATATTTCATGTGGTGAATAATCCGGATTCGTCCGTATCTAGCGCCTGGATGGTTTGAGTGGTACAATTATAAATGTACCACTCAGATGGAAGAGCGATGAGAAAATTTATATTTGTGAGCATGTGCCTTCTTTTGGGTCTGGCGACTTTTTCCCAGCAGCAGTCTTTCATCGAGCAGTCGCTGGTGATCAACATCGAGGTCCCGGTGAGGGTGTTCGATGGCAGCCGGTTCGTCGACGATCTCACGCTCAAGGACTTTGAAATTTTCGAAGACGGCGTGGTGCAGAAGATCGAGGCAGTGTACCTGATCAGCGAGCGGAGCATTGAGCGGAGCGACGAGAGGAAACGGTTCATCCCAGACACGGAGCGGTCTTTTTATCTGTTTTTCGAGATCGAGGTCTACACACCGGAGCTCCAGCGCGCCATGCAGCTCTTCATAAACGATGTGTACCTGCCTGGCGACAACCTGATCATCGTGACTCCCCTCAAGACCTACCGCCTGAAACAGGACGCGACAGAGCTCAAGAACGAGCAGGAGATCCTTGAGGAGATGAAAGGCTTTTTGCGTAGGGACTCCCGTTCGGGCAACACGGAATTCAGGAACACGGTCGACGATCTCGAGCAGTTGGCTCAGGATATCCAGTCCGATATCGACCTAAAGAAGAATCTCAGCGGCGGGATGACTGCGGCGGAAATTGCGTTGTTGGATCGTGAAGATGCCCATAAATTAGTCCAGTACGCCGGCCTCATGACCCGGCTCCAGACGATGCGGCAGGCGGACGAGCTGAGGCTGCTCGACCTGGCCGATCACCTGAAGAGCCAGGTCGGGCAGAAATATGTGTTCATGTTCTGGGAAAGGAAGTACATTCCCCAGATCGACCCAAGACTCATCACGGAATACCTGGAGCTGTGGGAGCAGGATCCCTACATGGAACAGACCCTGTCGACCATCCTGGACGACCGGCTGATGTACAACACGCGGGAGACTTTCCTGGATTACGATCGGATCAAA
>JAUXEH010000229.1 GCA_030620655.1 Candidatus Aminicenantota bacterium
TATTACATGTATTGCGTGATATAATGACATGTTTTATGAATTTTACAGGGGAAATGAGGAAAGCAACTGCAGTACAAACGATCGTGATGGCCGCGGCATTGAGCCTGATGGGATGCGCCGGCTACACCAAATACCAACCTCCCCGGGTGCTGCCCGATGACACGCAGGACATCCCGGAACCCAGACCGCGCGACACGACCGTGGCGCAGAACATGTTCGAACTGGCAGTCGTCTACCCGACCGCGACCTTCTTCGATTTTGCACGCCACATCCGCTCTCTGGGCCGCAACAAGCTTGAGGCCTTGAACATGGATACCTTCGGAGGGATCAAGGATTCCAGCTGGTTCACAAACCGTAACGCCAAGAAACAAATGTCCCTGGAAGAGATCGCACGCGGGCCCGACAAAGGTGCCGGACCCGAAACCGAAGGCCCCTGGAAGATAGTCTCAGCCAAGGTGGAGGGATTCACTCCGGGCTTCAACATAATCGACGCTCGCGGAGACGTTTATGTCCTCAAATTCGATCCCTATGGCTATCAGGAATCGTCTTCGGCTGCGGAAGTCATCACCGGAAAGACCTTTTATGCAGCCGGTTATTTTGTGCCCGAAAACTACATCGTATATTTCGATCCCGCCATCCTGAGAATGGAGGGCCCGTGTATGCTGGAGAACGAAAAAGGCGTACGCTGTGAGCTGACCACCGACGATTTCGACCGGATCATGCAGAGAGTGGAGCCTCTACCCGACGGCCGTGTCCGCGCCGTGGCCAGCAAATTCCTCTCGGGAAAGCCCTTGGGCGGGTTCCGCTATCACGGCCGCAGGAGCGATGATCCCAACGACATCATCGATCACGAACACCGCCGGGAACTGCGAGGCATGTATGTCATGTGTGCCTGGCTTTACCACCTGGACATCAAGGACTCCAACTCCCTGGACGTCTATGTCGAGGAAGATGGACGCAAGTACATAAGGCATTACCTGATGGATTTCGGGACCACCCTGGGAGCTTCTCCGGGAGGGCCGATGGACGCATTCCGGGGAGCCGAGACGGACTTTGACTTGGGCGCTGGGGCCGGGAACCTGTTCACCCTCGGCCTGGATGTCAAGGAGTGGGAAAAAGCACCGGATGCGGAGTTTCCCTCCATCGGACGCTTCAGCGCGATGGGATTTGAACCGGGCAATACCGCCATGTACATGGTCAATCCCGCGTTCTCCTTACGCACCGACCAGGACTGCTACTGGGGGGCCAAGCTGGTCATGTCCTTCTCAAACGAGCAGTTGGAAGTGCTGGTCCGGGAAGGGCAGTACTCCGATCCGGCGGCAGAGGCCTACCTGCTGGATGTACTCAAACAGAGGCGCGACATGACCGGGCGGTACTGGTTCTCCCGAATCAACTGCCTCGATGATTTCACCCTGGACCAACTCCCTGACGGGTACCAGGAGCTGCGCTTTGTCGACCTGGGTGTCGCAGCGGGCTTCTGGACGGAGCGGGAGACACGATACCGGTGCAACCTGCGTATCAACGATACCCTGGTCAAAGAAAATTACCGCCTGCCCGGAGGCAACATCATTCCGCTGGCCAACCTTCAAGACTTGGTCAGACGCTCCGATAAGATCGATATGCCAGTCAAGGAACAGGACCAGTGGGAGGTTTCCTTGGCCATTTCGAGGGATTTCGGACATAATTTCGGAAAGTGGGTCAAGGTGTATCTTAAGCAGGATCCTTCCGGTAAGTTCAGGCTGTTGGGCCTGAAACGCCAGGATTAATCCGTATCACTTTACCAGGAAGACCCGGGTGGGAAGCAGATACTCGGATTCGAGCTGAACCACATCCCCGGCCGCATGATCCTTAATGGGCAGGAGCCGGGCGGACAGGGGCTTCTGCAGCTTCAGGGACAGGGCCGCCACATCCCTCAGGATCTGTTCGAGTTTGCTGACCGAAATGTCCCCGGGAAGCGGTATGACGTCCAGGCCGGTCCCGCAGACCGCGGAATAGCTCAAAAGCTCATCCAGGCCGAAGCGGCCCTCCGCTGCCCGGGCCGCCAGCACGCTGTCCTCCATGACCGGGAGCATCAGCCCGCAGTAGCCGGCTTGGGGCACGGAAACGTTTTTGATCACATCCGTGATCAGGGCGCAGGCTGCCAAGGTACCGGATGAGCCGAAGGGGGCCCCGATCAGGTCTTCCACGGCCTGCCCGATGCTGACCTCCTTGAGCGGCGCCGGGGACGTGTCCACGCCCTCGAACCGCCATCCGGTTTCCTGCTGGATCATGCGGCCCAGCCGGGCAACCTTTTTGTACTCGAGATCGAGGCGCTCCTGCAGCCTATGCTTCGCCTGCAGAATATTCGCCGCAGTGGCGCAGACATCCATAACCAGCCGGGCCGACTCGGTCCCGATGCTGAAGCTGTCATACCCGCGGTCATGGAAGGCGGCTGGGAAAAAGGGCGTCTCGGACGGGACATTGGCGACGGCGGCGAAATTGAAATTGAGCATGGGATCCAGGTCGGAGAGGATGATGATGGTCTGGGCGGCCGCCCGGATGGTGTCGTAGTGGATGCCGTGCTCGGGCGAGGCGATGACCATGCTGCAGCTAACAGGCAGCCCTTTGAGGAGGACACACACCTTCTCGATCATCTCCTCGTCGTACCGGTTGTCTTGGATCGCCGGGCCGATGGACAGGCCCAGGTTCATCCGTTCCGTGAAGGCGGTGAGCTGTGACACCCGATGGTCGGTTTCCTCCACGGTCGTTCCCCGAGTGTACACCGGAAACGGGTTGGTGGATACCCGTCCTCCCTGCAGGAAAAAGCCTTCTTTGACCAGCAGGGGGACGCTCTTTTCAAAGAACTCGCGGGTCTTCGCCAGGACTTCCGGGTAATCATTCGCCCGGAGACTGATCCCGGCCGTGAGGCACCTCAGCTTGAAGGCGTTCTGAGCCTGCGGAAAGGAGACAAGCGTCAGGCACACCAGGACGCCCGACAAACAGCGAAGGACTCGTTGTTTCATTTCCATCCCCCTCTCTGCGGACGATTTCCCCCGAGTCCGCTCGTTCATGACGGATTCAGGAGAGATTCGGCCGCCGACAGTACATTACGGAAAAATAACTCCACATCTTCACGCGTGAGCTCATGGTTGGCGATGACCAGTCGGATGGCCATATCCTCACCCAGGAAGCCGTAGTTGACCAGGCTCCTGCCGCTCCGGGCCAGCTCCCTGCGCAGCCGGAGATTGAAGGCATTGAGGTCTTCTATGCCTGGCGTCCGGTAGCGGAAGCAGACCGTGACCGAAGATCGCGGGGCCATTAGCTCGAGTTCCTCGGTATCGCGCACGATCTCCTCGGCATATGCCGCCAGGTCGAAGAAGCGATCCACTCGCTCGGCATACCCCGTGTCCCCGTAATACTTCCAGCTCAGCCACAGCTTCAGGGCGTCGGGCCGGCGCCCGCACTGGAGCGAAAGGGGGCCCAGATCCGACGCTCCGTGGCCGTCATCATGGAAGATATAATCGGCTCCGTCCACCGAATTGGATGCGAGAAGCCGCCCTTTCTCCCGGACCAGGAACACGGAACAGATCAGGGGCAGTCCCATCAGCTTGTGGGCGTTCCATACGAACGAGTCCGCCTGCTCCAGTCCGTCGAGGAGGTGACGGTGCCGGGGGCTGAGGAGGGCCGTTCCACCCAGGGAGCCGTCCACATGAAACCAGAGCCCGTGCCGACGCGCCAAAGGCACGATCCGTTCACAGGGATCAAAGGCCCCTTTGACCGTGGTACCGGCCGTGGCACCCACGAAAAACGGCCGCAGGCCGGCGGCCCGGCTGTCTTCGATCTTCTGTTCCAGGTCCTCGGGGAGCATGCGCCCTGCCTCATCGGTCCCCACCTTGATGACCCGCTCCATTCCCAGTCCGAGGATGTTGGCGGCCTTTTCAAAGGAATAGTGGGCCTCCTCGGAGACGAAAGCCGCCAGCCGTGCATCCCGTGTGAAACCCGCATGTTTCACTTCCGGCAGGGCTCGGTTGCGGGCGATCATCATGGCCTGGAGATTGCCGTTGCTCCCGCCGGTGAGGAACAGGCCCTCGGGATCTTCGAATCCGGCCAGGCGGCCCATCCTTTGGACAAGCTCCATCTCCATGAGTGTGGCCACCGGTGCCACTTCGTAAGTGTACATGGAGGTGTTGGTCAGGCCGGTGATCACCTCTCCCAGGAAGCCGGGCAGGGTGAACCCGGACCAGAGCTGGTTGAAATACTGCGGATGCCCGGTCCGCACGGCATGTTCGAGGTATTCGTCGATGACCCGGTACAAATCATCCAGGCTGCATCCTCCTTCCGGCAGGGTCAGGTCCAGACGGGAGCGCAGCTCCTCCGGATCCAGGAGGTTCGTCACAGGAGTGGAGGGATCACGGTTTTTTTCCAAATATGCGTTGATCTTCCGGATGAGCCTTTCATCGATTCTATGTTCATCGTCCGGCACGGGGTCTTCTCCCAAATGAAATCAGACGTGGCTATCTTCGCAACTCTGCCCCCCCACGTCAAGGCCTTCCGGTCCCTCCCCCATTGGTGATCCCTCCCACCTCTCCGCTTTCAAGCCCTGCGTTTATCGTCCCACCCCCTCTAGGATTCCCACCCTACCATCCGCAAAAAGCGGAGCAGAATCTCCAGGCACGGTGTTCCAGGGGGGGCGATTGACAAAACCCCGCTCCGCCTCTAATATACCTGTGCAAAAGAGGACCCATGAAGAGGATTCTGAAGCGAGTGATCCCGGGCGCGCTCCGGTTCCGGCTGCGCGTGGCATGGATACATACCAGAGACGTCCTCACCGGCACACGCTTCCGCTTCGCCCGCAATTCTCCGGGAAAGATCACCCAGGCAAAGGCATACCCCGAGCGCATCACCATCGAACAGCGCATCAATGTCAGCCAATGGGCCGAGAACAAGAAACACAACCTGCGGCTCGCCCTCGCGACCTTTCAGGACCTGCCCATCGGGGCCGACGAGGTCTTCTCCTTCTGGCACTATGTGGGAAATCCCACAGAAAAAGCCGGCTACAAGGTGGGCATCAACATCATAGCCAACAAGCTGGACTTCGACGTGGGCGGGGGCCTGTGCCAGCTGTCCGGGCTGCTTTACCACCTGGCCCTGACAGCAGGGCTGGAGATCGTCGAGCGCCACCCCCATTCGATCGACCTCTACACGGACGAGACCCGCTACACGCCCCTGGGCGCGGATGCCACCACCGCCTACGGCTACAAGGACCTCCGTCTGCGGAACAACCTGGACACCCCTGTCTGCCTCCGCATCCACATCGA
>JAUXEH010000272.1 GCA_030620655.1 Candidatus Aminicenantota bacterium
ACATGTAGATGTCGCGGACAGAAGCCCCCACAGCTTTGCGGATGCCGATCTCCTTGCTCCTCTGCGCTGCATTGTGCGAGGCCAGTGCAAAAAGCCCCAGGCAGGCGATCACGATGGTCAGGACCGAAAACAGGGCGAACACACGGACGAACACGCGGTCATTGGCATAGTGCCGGTTGAAGAACTCATCCAGAAAGAAATAGTCGAAGGGGATCCCCGGGAAGTGCTGCTGCCAGCGCTCCTTCAACCATGCGATGGTCTGAAAGAGGTTGTCGGGATTGATCTTTAAGGCCACGAAACCCCGGTTGGGAGAGAGAAGGAAAACCAAGGGGATGGGGTACATCTTGGGGGAAAGCTGATTGTAATTCTCGATGACACCGACGACCGGCATTTCCCGGCCTCGCCAGAAGACCTTCCGGTCGATCGCTTCTTCGGGATTCCTGTATCCCAGTTCCCGGGCCGCTGCCTCATTGAGGATCACTGCCTTCTCATCGCTGGGGTAAGCCGTGGAAAAGTTCCGCCCGGACAGAAGCCGGACGCCGAATGCCGGGATAAATCCCTGGTCTATCCCCACCAGTTTCATATCGTGCCGGGCCTCGGGATCGTCCTCCAGCCTGCGGAAATGGCTTCCCCAAAGGATCTCCTCACCGGGGACCGCGGTCGTAGTGGCAAAGCCAGGTATGTTCGAGTTCGTACTCACGTCCTGGCGGAAGGCCCCGAAATTATCGGTAAAGACCGCCGGGGGGGGCTCATTGGTGCCCGGGGCATGCACAACCAGGGAATGGGCGATGTCGAATCCCTGGTCTTTGTTGATTAAAAAAGTGATCTGCTGGAAGACGATCAGGGTGCCGGCGATCAGCGCCACGGATACCGCCAGCTGCAGGGTGACGAGGAACTTACGCATACGAACACCGCCCACCCGCCGCGTCAGCTTCCCTTTGATGACGGAAGCCGGCTGGAACGCCGAAAGCAGGACAGCGGGGTAGACTCCTGCCAGGAACGTCCCTCCCAGGAACAGCCAGAGCAGGGTGGGCAGGCGCTCCGATCCCAGTAGAAAGCGGAAAGACAGGGCGGTGTGGACCATCCGGTTGAAATAAGGCGTCAGGGAAAAAACCAGGAAAAGGGCCAGCACAGCCGCCATAAGATTCAGCCCCAGATACTCGAACATGAACTGCTTGACCAACTGCTGACGGTGGGCCCCCGCGATCTTACGGATTCCCACTTCCCGGGCCCTCTCCCAGGCACGGGCCGTGGACAGGTTGATGTAGTTCACCCAGGCCAGGACCAGGATGAAGACAGCGATGAGTTTGAGCACCTGGACGGCCCGCCCGTCACCCTGGGAGTCGGGCTCAACCTCATAGGCCAGGTTCGAATACAGGTGGATGTCTTCCAGCGGCTGCAGCCCGATCTCCTGCCGGTAGCCGGCCCTGTGCCATTCCTCTCCCCGGGCGTTTTCGATCCACTGGTTGAATCGGGCCGCTAGCTGGTCCGGGTTCATCCCCGGTCGAACCCGAATGTACGAATAGAAGGCATCCGAAGTCCAGTCCGTTTCCGGCGCCTCGAAAGCTCCTCTGTTTTCGGGGGTCGCATAGGGGAGGGAGGCAAAAGACAGCAGAACATCGAACTTGAAGTGGGAATTCGAAGGCGTGTCCGAGCAGACACCGGTGACCAGAAAGGGATGCTTTTTGTTGTAGACGATGGTCTTCCCGATCGGGTCCTCGTCGCCGAAATTCTGCCTTGCGACCGACTGCGTGATGACCGCCTTTAGCGGGCCGGAAAGCGCCGTCTCCGGATCTCCCTTGATCAAGGGAAAATCAAACATCTGCAGGAAAGACGGGGTGACAAGGAAGATCCGGTCGGCCAGGAAGGAAATCTCATCGGTGTAGGAGAAAGCCGCGTATTCCAGGAAGCTCCGGGTGGCCAGGGCGCACTCTTCGATCTCGCCGAAATTGGACTTCAGGACCATGGGGATGGCGGCGGGAGCCATGGCGGAATCATAGATGCGTTCCCCATTCGAGTAGGCGCTGTGCCGGATGCGGTAGATGTTCCGGCTGTGCTCATGAAAGGTGTCGAAGCTGGTCTCATAGCCGATGTAGAGCTCGATGAAAATGAAGGCCGCCAACCCGATCGCGAGCCCGACAACGTTGATCAGGGTCAGGGCCCGCTGCCGCGTGTATTTCCGGAAGGCGAGCACACAGTAGTTCTTGAACATCAGGGCGAACCAGTAGAGTTTGTTCTGAATAGCCGGGGGGATGGATATCAGGACCTGTTGCAAGTACCAGGCATCGGCGGAAGCCTTCCCTCTCTCTTCGGCGATGTCCAGGTAGATCTCTTCGAAATCCGAGAGCAGGGATTCCCGGTCGCGTTCCTTGTGGAGCCGCGCCAGCAGTCGCTCCAGGATCTGTATCGGCCGGTTCTTCATGAGCTTTTTCTCTTATTCCGCGGCAATGTTCGGGAATCCCTTCCACAAGGATTTCTGCAGCTCAAGCGCCTCCTCTAGTGCCTCCATGCCCGGGGATGAGATCTTGTAGAAGCGTTTGCGCCGTCCTCCCTTCCGGTTGTATAGATCCTTATAGAAAAATTCGATGTAGCCCTTTTCGATCAGCCTGTCCAGGGGGACGTAGATCGAACCGATCGACCAGTACTTCCCCGTTATCTGGGAGATGAACTCCCGGATCGTGACGCCGTAGGCCTCCTCGCCCAGGCGCCAGATCGAGAGCAGCACCATCTCTTCCTGGCGTGACAGCAGTTTCATGGCAACTCCAACAAAATCAGTGTTTTTCTATAAAATAGAAATACCCTGCTGAATTGTCAAGGACTTTTTTCTATTTTTTAGAAAAACCTCAATAAAAGAATTGGGGACAGGCCCCAAAAAGAATTGGGGCCTGTCCCCAATTTTTAGAATCCGCCGAAAAGACGCGGGAGCCAGAGGCTCAAATCCGGGATGTAGGTGATCAGCATCAGAGAGAGCAGGAGCAGCGCGATGAAGGGCAGGACGGATATATAAATCTGCAGGATGGATTTCTCGAATTTCAGGCTGGAAATGAAGAGATTGATCCCGACCGGGGGCGTGAGATAGCCGATCTCAAGGTTCATGAGAAAGATGATCCCCAGGTGGATGGGATCGATGCCGAAGGCGGCCGCGATGGGTGCGATCAACGGCACGACCACGATGATCGCGGAGAAGATATCCATCAGGCAGCCTACAATCAGCAAGAAGGCGTTGATGGCCAGGAGGAAGACGATCTTGCTGTGGATGTGCTGCTGAATGAATTCCAGGCCCTTCATGGGAATTTCCTGATCCACCAGGAAGTTGGTGAAACCAAGGGCGATACCCAGGATTATCAGGATCGCTCCTACCAGAACCATGCTTTCCTTTACGACCCCGGGGAGCTGGGACACCTTGATATCTCGATACAGGAGCATTTCCACGATCAGGATATAGACCACCGTCAGGGTAGCGGCTTCTGCGATGGTGGTCGTCCCACTGTAGATGGCCGCCAGCAGCAGAAAAGGCAGGAACGCTTCCCATTTGGTCTTCCACAGACTCAGAAGCGCCTCCTTCAAACGAAAGGGAGTCCGAGGGACTTTTACTTTGGCGCTCCAGATCGATCCGTAGGCCGAGAGGACAAGTATGAGAACGAGCCCCGGAATGATACCCGCCAGGAACAGTTTGTCGATCGGGGCCGAGGCGACGATGCCGTAGAGAATCAGGGGCAAACTGGGTGGGAACAGCAGACCCAGGCTGCCTGAGGACGTGATCAGACCCAACGAAAAACGCTCTGAGTAATTCTTCATGAGGATGGGGAGCATCAAGCCGCCCAGGGCAACGATGGTCACACCCGAAGCACCGGTGAACGTCGTGAAGAAGGCACAGGCGACCAGCACGACGATGGCCAACCCACCGGGGATCCATCCGAACCAGGCCTCAGCCAGGCGCAGCAACCGCCTCGGTGCCTGGCTTTCCGCCAGGATATATCCGGCGAAAGTAAAAAGTGGAATGGTGATCAGCGTCGGGCTGTTGGTCAAACGGTTGAACTCGATGATGATGGCGGTCAGATCGACCCCGGCATGAAGGAAGCCCAATATCGCCGCAGCTCCGATCAAGATAAAAAGCGGGCCGCCCATGAGGGCGAACAGCAGCAATCCCAGGGATTTGAGCACAGTCACTGCCCCTTCTTTTCCGGAGCTTTATAGAACATCCTGAGGGTGAGACGGAACGCGATCAACAGGAACCCCAGGGGAATGATCAGCTTGGGCACCCAGAGCGGGATGCCGCCGGCGAACATGGACTGTGACTGTTTCTCGAGCAGGACAAAATTCCAGCCCGCCCTGGCCAGGATGACACACACTGCCACCGATAGTGTTCCTGTGATCACGCTGAGCAGGCCTCTTAGGCGCTTCGGGACCACCCGAGGCACGATATCGATCTTTAAATGCCGCCCCTCTCGAGTGGCTAAGGACGCCCCCAAAAATGTCAGCCCCAGCGTCAAATGGCGGATCACGATATCCGCGGAGACGATCCCGGTGG
>JAUXEH010000217.1 GCA_030620655.1 Candidatus Aminicenantota bacterium
ACGCCTGGCCGGGATCCGGACCGTGTGTGCGCAGGGTATGAGCCAGCTCAATAACGGCCGCCCTCACAGCACGGGCCGCTGCATCCCCGTGCTGGAAGCCTCGGCCCGGTTTCTGGAAGACAATCTCATCCGGATCGCCGAGGACTGGACGGCCGATCCCCTTCCCAAGGAGTTTGTCAACCTGTGCCGAGCGGCGGGGGGCGATGTGCGTGCCCTGGCTGCCCACATCAGGGATGATATCCTGCCTGCCGCCTCCCTCCCTGACCCCATGGGCCGGGAGGACTACTCCCGCAAGCTCGAGGTCTTCACGGGGACGGACATGACCCCGGAAGAGCTGGCTGAGATCGCCCGGCAGGAGGTCAAGGAGGTAAGGGGCCTGATGGCAGAGCTGGCGAGAGAGTACTGGGTGGAGTCCTATCCCGATCAGGAGGTACCGGGGGATTTCGCCGCTCTGGTCGGAGGGGCCATCAAAGACATGGAGGAAAACAGAGAAAGCCGGCAGCAGGACTTCCTCAAGCTCTTCCAGGACCTCATCGACCGGGCGGAGGATTTTATCCGGGAGAAGGACATCGCCACACTGCCCGAGGAACGGACACTGTTTACGGCCCTCTCCCCTTCCCACTTTGCGGGTGCGGCCGTAGGCGGGGTTTATGCGGCCGGGCCGTTCAATCCCGGGGCAATAACCCTGTTTTACCTGCCCACAATCCCTGACGACGCCCCGGATGCGGTCAGAGAGGGCTTCTACCGCTCCTTCAACAACCACTTCAACACCATGATCATCACGCACGAGATCTTTCCCGGGCACTACATGCAGTCGAAGATAGCCTCGACCAACCTCCACCTCGTGCGCGATCTTTTCGGTGACGGGCTGTATGTGGAAGGCTGGGCCACTCTCTGTGAGGTGATAACGCTGGACGCAGGCTGGAACGGGTATGATAAGCTCGACAGGTTGGCCCATCTCAGGAAAAGGCTGGAGAATGCCACTCGGGCCTACACCAGCGTCCAGGTTCACTGTTTTGGCTGGAGTAAGGAGGAGGTGGCACGATTTGCCGTGGAAGAGGGGCTGCTGGCCCCCCAGTTTGCGCTCAACCTATGGGACCGCGTCACAGGATCACCCTTGCAGCTCACCTCGTATTTCCTCGGCTTCCGGAAATTCACGGAACTGCTGGGGAAGGAGAAGGCACGCCTGGGAGAGGATTTTGAACTGAGGAGTTTCTGCGACGCGGTGCTGCAGGCCGGGGCCGTCTCCATCGACCGGCTGCCCGATTTCATTCGCTGAAGATAACGGAGATACAGAAAATATGTGTGCAGATGTGTCTCGGATAGAGCTTGCCCCCGGATATTCGATCTCCCACGTGATCCTAGGGCTGTGGCAGCTGTCCGGAGGGCACGGTCCGGTAGATGAGGAGAAGGTGTTCGAGGATCTGCGGAGGATGGTGGGGGCAGGCCTGACTACCTTTGACTGCGCCGACATCTATACCGGCGTGGAGGAGTTGATCGGCAGGTTCCTGAAACGTTATCGCCCCCAGTCTCTAAGCGGAGAGCTCCCAGAGATCCAGATCCACACCAAGTATGTGCCCGACCTGGAGGCGCTGCCTACGCTCAGCCGGGAGTACACGGAGGCCGTGGTCGACCGATCCCTGCGGCGGCTCGATGTAGAATGCCTGGACCTTGTCCAGTTCCACTGGTGGGATTTTGATATCCCGGGACATGTGGAGGCGGTTTCGCATCTGGTCGAGGCCCAGGAGGCGGGGAAGATCCGACACCTCGCGGTCACGAATTATGATGCGAAGCATCTACTGGAGATATTGCAGGCCGGGGTGCGTATTGTCTCCAACCAGGTGCAGTATTCGGTGCTGGACAGACGGCCCGAGGGGTATCTTGTGGAATTGGCACAGGAATATGGTTTCCAGCTGCTGTGCTACGGGACCGTAGCCGGGGGTTTTCTCTCAGATCGATACTTGGGGAAGGAAGCTCCACAGGAGCCGCTGGAGAACCGGTCGCTCACAAAATACCGCCTGATCATAGAGGAGTTCGGGGGATGGGACCTCTTCCAGGACCTGCTGCATAAGCTGAGTGGGATAGCCGATCAGCATGGGGTAGGGATCGCCGAGACTGCCATCCGGCATATCATGCAGAAACAAGCGGTGGCAGGAGTAATCGTGGGAGCCAGGTCGGGGGCACACCTCGAACGGCTCATGCAGCTCTACGGCTTCGAGCTGGATGAAAGGGACTCTGCTGAGATCGATGAGGTCTTATCCCGGGCGCAGGGACCGGTGGGACCCGTGTTCGGCCTGGAGCGGAATAGGACGGGTGAACACGGCCGGATCATGAAGCATGACCTTAATCGTGTGAGATCAGAGTGAAGCTTATGCTGAGCAGCACACCTTCGCGAACAGTCCGATACCTGGGGGGGACGGTCGGGGCTGTCTTGCCCTTTGTGGTCTTTATCGTCGGGGTCGTGGTCATCGCGCTCTCAGGGGCGCCGGATGAGCGGGGGTTCTGGCCTTTGCTGCTCCTCGCCCTGTTCTTGGGGCTGCTGCTGGCCCGCGACCGTAAGGAGTACTGCGAGACCATGATCGAGGGCATGGCGCAGCCCATAGTGATGATCATGATCTCTGCCTGGATGCTGGCTTCCGTCATCGGAGTGCTCTTGAGCGAGACGGGCTTTGTGGAGGCGCTGACCTGGGTGGCGGCGGGCCTCAAACTGGAGGGCACAGCCTTTGTGGTCGCAGCCTTCGCCATCTGCTGTCTGGTCTCGGTGTCGACGGGAACCAGCTTCGGCACCATCCTGATCTGCGGGCCCATCCTGTATCCGGCGGGCGGTTTGGTAGGAGCGCCGCCCGCGATCCTGGCGGGGGCTATCCTCGGGGGTGCGACCTTTGGGGACTGCATCGCCCCCATTTCTGACACGACGATTGCCAGTGCCCTCAGCCAGGATGCCGACATTGGAGGAACCGTGCGCAGCCGGTTGAAATATGTCCTGCCGGCGGCGGCATTGGCCCTGCTCGTCTACAGCATAATCTCCATCCTAGTTCAGGGAGGCCATCATACGGGAGCGGTCCCTTTGGAGGGCAGTGCCCGGAGCCTGCCCATGATCCTGGTGCCCTTGGTGATCATCATTCTACTTCTCCGAGGGCGGCATCTGCTGGAAGGACTTCTCGTGGGGTTGGCCTCGGGAATCGTTTTGGGATTGGCCCTGGGCAGGCTGGAGCCGGGGCGCTTGCTCACGCTGGATTCGGCCGCCTTTTCCGCCCGGAGTTTTGTCATCGATGGCATCGAGCGGGCGGTGGGCATCAGTTTTTTCACGATCCTGCTCATGGGCCTGGTGGCGACCCTGCAGGCCAGCGGAGTGCTGCAGCGTCTGGTGGATTTCGCACACAAACGAAGCCGCAGCGTACGGTCAAGCGAGACGTGGATCGTGGGCGCGGTAAGCGGCGCCGTGCTGCTCACCTGCCACAGCATCGTGGCCATCCTCACTGTTAGTGAGTTCGCCCGGCAGATGGGCGAAAAAAAGGGGATCCCCCGCTACCGGCGCGCCAATCTGCTGAGCCTCACCGTGTCGACATACCCATTTCTCCTGCCGTATTTCATCCCTGTGATCCTGATGGCCAACACGACCGCTTCAGGTTCCGACTACGGGCTTCCCCGGCTAAGTCCTCTTCAGACCGGCCTCCACAACTACTTCAGCTGGGCCCTCTTGCTGATCCTTGTCCTCGCCCTCGCCCTCGGCTACGGCCGCCGCACCGATGACTGATGCGCGACCGATGCGCTCCGACAACAAAAACCAACTGATAACAAATAAATTATCCCCCAATTTCCTGTGGAAATCTCACTTAGCACAATTATTTTGGTCCCCATTTGGAGCATCTAATACACTATACCATCGACAGGCCTGTGCGGCCTATTAGAGGTTCTGTTTTGCCCCCAAAAGCGTGCTTCTAAGACACTTTTCCACCGGGATATCGAAGCTAACTTAATTATTTACAGCAGATTTTGTGGTCCGACCCCATAAAATTAGCGGCCGAAGCGGGGGTTGACCACGTTGCTGAAGACGGATCCGAAGGTGTAGCTCAAGCCCAGTGACATCGCGTAATCAAAATCGGTGGCCAGCTCCGTGCGCCTCAGCAGGACCTCGTCGATGGACGCGTCCCCCTTGCGCAGGCCCAACTGGTTGTGAATCCTCGAGTACTCCGCGTCGACGCTGACCGAAAGCCCCCTCACGATATACATATTGATACGCCCCTCCACCACAAACCGGTTCTTGCTGAAGTCGTGAAAGTAGTTAGACCCTTCCAGCGAGGCGGAGGCATTGCCCCAGGGCTCCTTCACCTCAAAGATGACAGCCAGGGACTGCTGAAACAGCTCCTCCTGGGTCTTTTCGTAGATGGTCTCTTCGATGTATTTGTTATACGTCAGCCCCAGCCGGTAAAGGATGCGCAGTTGCCGGCGCGTGGACTCATGGTAGGGGAATATATTGTACTCGACGGCCGGCGCCAAATACCAGACCGAATCCTGGTTGTTGTAGGTGTTGTGTGCCCATCCGGCCCAGCCCCCCACCGACCAGTGGTCGCTGATGCTTTTGACCACCATTCCCGAGGCATTCTGCCTCTCCGACTTGCTTTCGATGGTCTCTTCGTTGTATTCGAAATTGCTCTCGTCGAAATTCCCGTTGATCCCCAGGCGGATTTTCCACTCCGGCGTGACCCGGTTGGCAGAAAAATTGCCCCGGATGGAGTTGTACTGGCGGGATTTCTCCCCGTTGAGCCGCCCGCTGGCGCTGACATGGAAAACCCAAAAATTCCAGGGATCGTCCACTGAGGTGGGTTTGAGCCTCTGCCGGAAGGCCACGGACAGGTACTCTGCCAGGGGCGTCCGCATCAGGAAGGGGAACAGCCCTTTCTTCAGGTTCTCGACCATCCTCCTCCGGGAATCGTCGCTGGTGTCGGTGGGCATCGTGTTGTAGGTCACCGTGTTGTTCATGCCCTCGAACTGCCTGCGGCCGATGAACTCCATGGTGTACTCACGACCGCCGGCCCCGTTCCTCTGGTTTGTGATCAAGACATGGATATCGGAATCCTGCCTGACTCTGACGTAGTTCACGAACGTGATCTCGGTGCGGATGAAGTCCTTGTCGCAGCGCCAGCAGTCCAGGAACACAAAGGGAGCGTGCTTCTTCAGGTCTTCGAGGTCGATCTTGCCGGTTTTTTTACCCTCATCCTCCGTCTCCGCGTTCAGCGGCCACAGCGCAAAACAGCACACGATCAGGAGTAATACCATACATTTTTTCATGGTCTTCTCGACAGCGTAGCGACAACACAACAATAAACACGCTATCTTATTATATAGTCGGTTGAAAAGAAAGGAGTTTATGAAAAATTAACTGAAATTTGATATATCAGAAGAATATCATCCCGCCTCCACCACGCCCTCCGCCGAAGCGGGGATTGACGACATTGCTGAACACGGACCCGAAGGAATAGTTCAATCCCAAGGAAAAGAAAAAACTATAGCCGGTCTCCAGCTCCCGCCGCCGCAGCAGGACCTCTTCAATCGAGACGTCCCCCTTGC
>JAUXEH010000307.1 GCA_030620655.1 Candidatus Aminicenantota bacterium
CATATCTCAAACGGGAAGGAAAATGAGCACAGTTCTGGAGTATGACGCTATCATCGTGGGTGCCGGCGGGGCGGGCCTGTACACGGCGCTGGAAGCCAGCCAAAAGGCCCGGACCGCGGTGCTGACCAAGCTGTATCCGGTGCGCTCCCACACCGGGGCAGCCCAGGGCGGCATCGGGGCGGCGCTGGGGAATGTGGAAGAGGACAGGCCGGAGTGGCACGCCTTCGATACCGTCAAGGGAGGCGACTACCTCTCGGATCAGGCCGCGGCCCTGGTCCTGGCCGAAGAGGCGGTGCAGGCTGTTTATGACCTGGAGCACCTCGGCCTGCCCTTCAGCCGCACGGACGACGGGAAGATCGACCAGAGACGATTCGGGGGACACACCAGAAATTTCGGCGAGGCTGCGGTCCGCCGGTCGTGTTACGCCGCCGACCGGACCGGTCACATGATCCTGCAGACTCTCTACCAGCAGTGCGTGAAGAACAGCGTGGATTTTCACAACGAGGTGCAGGTCCTGGACGTCCTCCTGGACGGAACGCGGTGCCTGGGGCTCGTGGCCTATGACCTGGCCTCGGGAGAGCTGATCACCCTGAAGGCCAGGGCCGTGCTCTTCGCCAACGGCGGGGTGGGTCGCATGTTCCGGATCACCTCCAACGCCTACGCCAACACGGGAGACGGACAGGCCCTCCTGGCCCGCCGCGGGATCCCGCTGGAGGACATGGAATTCTTCCAGTTCCATCCCACCGGGATCCGGGGCATGGGGATCCTCATCACAGAGGGCGTGCGGGGCGAGGGCGGCATCTTGTTGAACGCCGCGGGAGACCGCTTCATGGAAACCTATTCTCCCACCCTAAAGGACCTGGCTCCCCGGGACATCGTGGCCCGGGCCATCGTCACGGAGATCCAGGCGGGACGCGGCATCACGGGGGACGGCACGGTGGACGACTACGTCTATCTCGATGCCTCCCACCTGGGCCGCGAGAGGATCGAGAGCAAGCTGCCGGACATCGCCGAATTCGTGCGCACCTACCTGGACATCGATCCTGCGGAAAAGCCCATACCCGTGCAGCCCACGGCGCATTACGCCATGGGCGGCATCCCCACGGACCTGGAAGGCCGGGTCATCACCGATGACAGAGGGACGGTTGTCCAGGGCCTGTATGCCGCCGGCGAGTGCGCCTGCGTCTCGGTGCACGGCGCCAACCGGCTGGGCACGAACAGCCTGGTGGACCTGGTCGTGTTCGGCCGCAGGGCCGGGCGGCATCTGGCACGGTATGTCGCACAGGCGGACCTCCCCGAGCTCCCGCCCGGTGCTGCGGAGCCCACAGCAGCCCGTATCGCTGGGCTCAAGGACGGAAAGTCAGGCCCACCCCCGGAGCTCCTGCGGGAACAGATGCAGGACGTGATGACCTCAAAGGTGGGGATCTATCGCAACGGGCCCGACATGGCCTCGGCCGTGGAGGAATTGAAGGGGCTGCGCGAGGCTTATCGAGACGTCCGCTGCCCCGACCGCAGCCAGGCCTTCAACACGAGCCTGCTCGAGGTCCTGGAGCTGGGCCATCTGCTGGACAATGCCTACATCGCCGCGGTGTGTGCCCTGAACAGGGAGGAGAGCCGCGGGGCGCATGCCCGGGAGGATTTCCCAGACCGGGACGACGCACGCTGGCTCAAGCACACGCTGGCCCGGCTGGAAAAGGACGACGTGCGGATCGAATACAAGCCGGTCGACGTCTCACGCTGGCAGCCTAAGCCCAGGAAATACTGAAGGGGGCCGCAACCATGAAGATCACATTGGAGATCCAACGATTCAATCCGGAAACAGACGACAAACCACGCTTCCAGACCTTCGAACTGGAGGCAGAACCCGAAGACCGGCTCCTCTCCGTGCTCATGCGCATCAAGTGGGAACAGGAGCCGGGACTGGGCCTGCGCAAAAGCTGTGCACACGGGGTTTGCGGCTCGGATGCTATGGTGGTCAACGGCAGGGAACGCCTGGCCTGCAAGACGCTGATCAAAGACCTCATCGGCGAGGGCAGAGGGGTCATCCGGGTCGAGCCGCTGCGCACCCTGCCCGTGCAGAGAGACCTGATGGTGGATCAGACCCGATTCTTCGACAACTATATCCGCGTGAAGCCCTTTTTCATAAACCCGGAGCCGACGCCCGAGCAAGAGCGGAGGCAGAGCCCGGAGGAGCGGAAACGCATCGACGACGGGACCAACTGCATCCTGTGCGGAGCCTGTTATTCGGCCTGTCCGGTGGTGCAGGGGACCAATCCCGAGTTCTTGGGCCCAGCGGCCGTGGTCCAGGCCTCACGATTTTTAGACGACAGCCGTGACCTGGGATTTGCGGAGCGGCTCCCCCTGCTGGACTACGCGGACGGCATCTGGCCCTGTGAGAACCACTTCGAGTGCACGCGTGTCTGTCCGCGCTCCATCAAGGTCACGAAGCTGATCAATCAGACCAAACACAGGATCTCGGCATCCAGATCCAAGGTCCCGTCCTGAAAACGGACCGGGATCACCCCTTCATCACCCCCAGAGGGACCGCCCGCGCCACCAGCCTCCCGATACCTGTCTCATGTGAAACCCGGACCACCTCGTCGACGCTCTTGTAGACCTGTGACGCCTCCTCGGCCAAGCCCTTCCAGCTGGCCGATATGAGCTCGATGCCCCTGCCTGCCATTTCCTGCTTGATCTGCTCTCCCCGAAAGCGCCTGCGGGCCTCGTGCCGCGACATCACCCGGCCGGCCCCGTGTGCGGTCGAGCTGAAGCTCAGCCCCTCCGCCTCCGCGGTGCCGACCAGGATGTAGGAGGCCGTGCCCATGCTCCCGGGTATGAAGACCGGCTGGCCCACACTGCGGTACGCCTCCGGGATCTCCTCCCGGCCCGGGCCGAAGCTGCGGGTGGCACCCTTGCGGTGGACGCAGACCTCCTTCACGCGGTCCCGGATCTCGTGCCGCTCGAACTTGGCCACGTTGTGGCACACGTCGTAGACCTGGTCCATGCCCTGGGCGCTGCCCAGGACCCTGTGGAACACCTGGCGCACCCAGTAGGCGATCATCTGCCGGTTGGCAAAGGCGAAGTTGACGGCCGAGCTCATGCATTTGTAATATTCCTGCCCCAGTTTCGACCGGATGGGGGCGCTGATCAGCTGCCGGTCGGGGAGGTCCCGGAATCCGAAATGATTCTCCATCGCGCGGATGTAGTCAGAGGCGACCTGGTGGCCCAGTCCCCGGCTGCCGCAGTGGATCATGACCAGGATCTGGTCCCTCTCGTGGATCCCGAACCTGTCGGCCTTCTCCCGGTCGTAGATTTCGTCCACCTTCTGGATCTCCAGGAAGTGATTGCCGGAGCCCAGGGTCCCCAGCTGGGGGATCCCCCGTTCGATGGCCCGCTGGGACAGATAGCCGGGATCGGCGCCGGGCATACACCCTCCCTCCTCGGTGCATTCCAGGTCTCTCCGGCAGCCGAAGCCATGACCCACCGCCCATTCCGCTCCCCTTTCACAGACTTCCTGGAGCGTATGGGCATTGAGCCGCATGCTTCCGCCCTTACCCACTCCGGCCGGGACCTCCTCAAAGATGGCCTGCAGGAGCTCCCGGCGGACGCCGACGATGTCCTCTTCCCGGAAATCGGTCCTGAGCAGGCGGACCCCGCAGTTGATGTCATATCCCACGCCTCCGGGTGAGATGACACCCTCGTCCATGTCGAAGGCGGCCACTCCCCCGATCGGGAAACCGTATCCCTGATGCGCATCGGGCATGACGTATGCCGCGCGCTGGGTGCCGGGAAGGCAGGCCACGTTTCTGGCCTGTTGGAGGGTATGGTCCCTGCGGACCCCCTCCATGAGCCGCTCCGAGCTGTAGATGATGGTCGAGACCCGCATG
>JAUXEH010000400.1 GCA_030620655.1 Candidatus Aminicenantota bacterium
GACAGGGCGTCCGGCCTCTGGCTGCCGTACAAAGCGCCGCCCACGACCGCGGACATCCCGACCTGGGCACTCCGCTTGATGAATTCACGCCGGCCTATTTTTTTCATGACGGACCCTCCTTTCTCATATTCGCTTCGATACTACATCAACAGGCAGGCCAAGTGCAAATAGTTCTTCTGAGGGACGTCCTCCGGGGATTAGGGGAAGTGGGGGGATTTTATGAGCAGGATGCTGCCTTGGGGAATCCCGATCTCGCGGGCCACGGCGAGGCACTTGGCCTTGAGCAGGAAAAAAATGGGGAGAGGCTCATCGCTCAGGCCTTCGAAATTGCCTTGGCCCTTGCTGATGATGAGCTCGGCCTCCTGCAGGGTCGGCCAGAACTCGGCAGAACAGTATTCCCGGATGGTGCCCGGTGCCACACAGCCGGAAGAGACGATCTCCGCCACCCGGTCGATGCCCGCCATAACCGCGTCTTCCCGAACCGCGTCGTTGATCATGGGCGCCTCCCGCACCACGTAGCGGACCGGTTTCCCCAGCTCCTCGATCAGGATGCGGTCGAACACGGTCTCGCCGGCGTTGTCCCCCAGCATGAGGACCTCACCCGCTTTCTCCAGCCTCCCCCGCAGTTCCCCATAGTGGTCGATTGCTAACTCCTGGTCCAGGATCTCCTCCAGGCCGGCCTTGAGGTCCACCTGTTCGGTGGTCCCGAAGTCGATGAAGTTCCCGGCCACAGCGATGCGCAGGGCTTCCTTCAATGGGTCCTCGGCGGCCCGGATTCGCTTCTTCATGTCCGGATACATGTCCAGCGCCAGCCGCGTGCATTGTTCCTTGATCTCCCTGTAGGGATCCGGATCGCCGGACAGCTCGGACAGGATGAGGTAGAGCTCACGGCCGATCCCGGCCGGCGTGGCCGAATCCGGCACATCCGGCAGCAGGCGGCTGAACCGGAAGATCGCCTCCCGGGTCTGCTCTTCGGAGAGGGAAAGCATGCGGGCGGTCTTAAGGATCTGGGAATAATAACAGGGAAAACACTCCAACTGGGCTCTCACTTGGATGCTCCGGCGACCGGGAACTCTCCTTCGGAATGCTCCAGCACCTCGAGCTTGAGTTTGCCGATGATCTCGGAAATCGAGGTGATCATCTCCTGATACATGTTCTCATCCAGGTTGCTCCGGCCAAACTTGATGTGGGTGGCGTCCGTGAAATACTCCCCGGTCTCCGGGTCTCGGGCCAGCCACTTGGGATCGAGTGCCACCCAATCCCCCACAAAGACCTCAGGCCACATGTGGTAGGCGAATATCCCCCCGCCGTACATGATCCCGACTGCGGCCCGGGCCGGGATGCCGGACGCGCGGCACAGCGCCACGAAGAGCACGGTGTGCTCGCTGCAGTCCCCCTCCCGGTTGTCCAGGATCTCCCGCGCGGAGGCGAATCCCACGTCATAGTTGGCCGTCATCTCCCGATCGATCCACTCGGCGATCGCCTTGGCGGCCCTCCAGGCGTTCCGCTCCTCCCCGACGATCTCGCGGGCGGTGGCCCGGATGTCGGTGTCATCAGCCTGGCAGAACACCGTCGCAGCCAGGGAATCCTCCCTCTCAGCTGTCCGGATCGGCAGAGAGAGGGATTCCTCCTCCCGGAAGATCCGGCTCCTGGTCTCGATGATAACATAGTCATCCCCGCTCTCCAGGAGCTTCTGGGCACCATCCCAGGGCAGCGCTTCCAGTTTGTCCTTTCCCAATCCCGACAGCTTGAGGCGCATGTGCCGGACGCTCTGGGGCCGCTCCAGCCTGACATTCGAGACTATGAGGGAGGAAAACGCGATGTCGAAGCTCCTTGCCCCGCGCTCGAGCGCCTTTTCTTTGGACATGCGGAGGGCCACGGTCGTCATGAAGCCGACCTGGGTCTCCGACTTGTAGAGCTTTCCGTTCCCGTCTATCCACTCCTCAAGCTTCATGGGGATGATCGAATCCAGCTCTGTCGTGACATGCCAGAGCCGCTTCTTCTCCCCCAGGATCAGGACATCCTCTTCGCCCCGGATGAAGAAACGGCAGTCGGAGAGCGCATAGGCCACGGGATCCAGGATCTTGAACATATGGGCCGCTCCCGCCCGCAGTCCCTGCGCCTCAATGATGTCCTCCACCGGAACATCGAAATATATCTTTTCAGAGTAAGTAAGCTCCTTTGCCACCTTGTCTCCAAGATAGAACACCACCCGGTCCGGATGGATCTCCGCCTTGATTACGGTTTCTGTCTGTGACATCTTGGTCCGCACCTGGGTCTCCAGGGGCCTATCATCCGAGTCCAGCCAGGATTCCTGGACCGTCAGGAGCTCGATAGGGTTGCCGCCCAAGCGGGACACCGTGATCAGGGATTCGCTTCTGAACTGTGTGACTTTCTGTCCTTCTCTGACCACCTTGGTTTCAGAAAAGCGCGTGTAGCCGACCTTGATGTCGTTGATGTAGACCCCCATCCAGGCCTCATCGGTACGGGGCTCGGCTCTTGTATCATTCCGCCCGGAGATGTCGGAAATACCTGTGGCCATCGTGAACAACGCCAGCACGACCAGAATACTCCCGATCCCACCGGGAAACGGCTTCCACCTCATCTCTCTCATGACGAACTCCGCCGCATATCATAGCAGAATAGCGGGATGGTTCACACCC
>JAUXEH010000343.1 GCA_030620655.1 Candidatus Aminicenantota bacterium
ATTTTTTATTTCCATGATTCGAAACTCTTTAAATTTCCGTAGCTCAACGTGGCTGCTTGTGGTTGTCTCGTTGGTCGCGTTAGTGTCGCCCGCGCAAGCGAACCACACCCCTGAAAAATTTTTGAAGCTTGAGGGGGAGATGATTCTGATCCCACCGGGCGTTGATGCCTTCGATAACGCTGGTGAATCAGTGGCGCTGGTCTGGGATCCGATGATCAGAATGTAATCGACGTCATCCGGTATATTTTCCACCTCTACCTGGCGCTCCGTGGTAGGGCGGCAGATGGTATCGATGAACTTCACCTCCCGCACTATGCCCTCGATCTTCTCCACGATGGCGACCGCCTCGGTCCGGATAAAGGTGGACTGGACAACGATGCCGACCTTGTCGATACCCGCGAACAGTTTGGGGGTGATCTCTGCCGGAGAGCGCACGATGAGCGCCTTGTCCACCTGGCCGGCGATCCCCCGCACCTCGTCGTGTCCCTTCTTGCCGATGATGACCGGGAAATATCCCTCCTGATCCAGACGGACGATCTTCTTGTGGATCACGGTGACCATCGGGCAGGTGGCGTCTATGACATCCAGCCCCCTCTCCCTCAGGCTGTCTACCAGCTTTTTCGGAGCCCCATGGCTCTGTATGATGACACTGGACCCGGTTTCGACGCAGTCCAGGTCGCGGACGATCCGCAGCCCACGAGTTTTGAGATCGTTGATGACATATTCATTGTGCACGATCTCACCCAGCATGTAGTAGGTCTTGTCCGGGTTGTCCCTGAGCAGCTCCTCCACCAGCGTCAGGGTCCGCTTGACTCCGAAACAATAGCTCAGGTTCTTGGACAGTGTGACGTGCATAGGCTGTTCAGGCTGCAGTGCGCCTCCGCATCCTAGTCCTGCATGGGGGAGGCCGGCATGGCATGGTAGAGCCGGTTCCCCTTAAAGTACCGAATCTTCATGGTTGAGAGCTTATCATACTGGGGCTAAAGGATTTGTGCAAGGCATGCGGCATGTGTCTCTCTTGGACTTCAAGCTATAGACCAAACGTGGAGGATGACTGGGCGGAGTTCTGAAGCCGGCCGTTTTCAGTCCGAGCGCATGGGGAGGTGGGAGGGTCTTCCGCTCGGACTGAATAGGCCTGGAGTTCAGAGATCCTGCTGCTTGACCAGGGCCTCCTTCTGTAGCTCTTGGGCGTGGATGAGCAGCTCACTCAGCTTATCCAGGACCACCCGCACTTTTATGTTCTCGAGTTTCCGCTGGCCTTTCTGCTGGGAGTGGAAGTGCAGGTTCAGGAGGGCGTCTATCTCTTCCCCGGTCATGATCTGGTTGAGGAACCGGTCCTGCCGCAGCTCCAGCCGGCAGGCCCCCAGTTCCTGACAGTGGGCCAGGATGCTGTGCTTTTCGAGAAATTCCTTTCGCCACTGCCTGAATCCCCCGGTGGCATATTCGGGTATGGAACCCAGCAGCTTCTTGGCATTATTCACCGCTTCCTTAAAAGCGATCTCCCCCGCCTTCGCTAGGTTGCGGGCCCGGTAATAGTCGGCAGGGGAAGGCTGGGTGTCTTGGCGCAGGAAATCCTCGAAGATCCGGATGGACTCGTTCAGGCTGTCCAGGCTTTTCTGGACCTTGGGGAATATCTGAACCTCTTGTTCTTTTACCATGGCACTCCCTTTTAGTCGTAAATCTCCCCCAGAAAACAACATTAGCTATTTTATTTTTTGGAGGATGACCTCGATGGCCTTATCGAGCTGGGGATCTTCCCCGCCCAGGTCGTGGTTCAGGTCGTTGATGACCAGGATGTCCGGCCGCACGCCTCCGCCGGTCTCCAGATCCTCTCCCTCGAGGGTGTAGCACCCCCAGAACGGCAGTCGGAAAGAACCTCCGTTCATAAGCCGGACACTGGTGGTGAAGATCAGCCAGCCGTAGGTGGTGTTCCCGACGATGGTCCCCCGCTTCAGGGCCTTGAATCCGTTGGCCGTCATCTCGCCGTCACTGAGGGTGACCTCGTTGGTGATCAGCACCACCGGCTTGTCCGCAAATCCGAAGGTGGACTGGTTGGTGTCTGTGAGGCCGCGGACCTGCCACTTGGCATACACCGGCTTGGTAAGCGCGGTGAGCACCCGGTCGTGGACATTGCCGCCGAAGTTGCTGCGCAGGTCCAGGATGAGGCCCTTCCGGGGCACGGCATCCCGCTCGAGCTCCAGTAGGAACCTCTCCAGGTCGCCGCGGCCCATGGCCCGCATATACAGAAATGCGACCCGATCTCCGGTCTTTTCCTTGACATAGGCCCGGCGGCCGTCGATCCACTCCTCCAGGAAGAGCCGGTTCTCCGCTCCGGCCGAGATGGGCTTGACCGAGACCTCGACCGCATCCCCTCCGTCTTGTTTTCTGAAGGTCAGCTTCATCCGCTTGCCGACCTGGCCGTTGAACCGTTTCCAGATGTTCTCGGACGCATTCACCTCCTGTCCGTTCACCGCCACTAGGACATCCCCCGCTGCCAACTTGTCCCTCTCGGCGTAGAGGGGGCCGTCCGTTACGATCCGCTTCAGTTGAAGGGATTTGTTTTCAAACTCCCAGACCGCACCCACATGGGCGCTGGGTTCCTCCACCTGCCCCTGCCGGGGGGCGCGGATCCCGGTATGTGAAGAATTGAGGTGGCCGATCATCATGTTGGCGTAGTCATAGAAGTCCTGGTCTTCCCGGACCTGCTGGAGCACGGGGCGGAAGTGCTGATAAAGGGCGGTCCAATCCACCTGATGAAGCTCCGCATCGTAGAAATAGTGAAGCAGCACGTAGTAGAGCTCTGCCAGCATCTGCTCATAATCGCCCACCTTATCGACGCGGACCTTGGTGCTGAAGGACACGGAGGCGGTCCGGCTGCGTTTGAGCTCGATCCGGCCGACCCGGCCCGAACTCAGGTAGTAGAGATACTGGTTCTTGGCGTCCACCTGGAGGCTCCGGGGGCTGCGCACCTGGGGCATGAAGGGCTCGTATTGGCCCTTCTTGTCCCCCTCCAGGCTGGTTGTCCAGAGATGGCTGCGGCCGTCCAGGTTGGAAGCGAAGATGATGGTCTTGGGATCGGCCGGCGAAAACACGTATTCAGATTCGTCGCCGCGTGTGTTGACGATCCGTTCGGTCTGAAGGTCGATGTCCTGCATGGCGATCTTGATTTCGGGCGTTTCCGGTTCTTTCTCTTCCGGTTTGTCCTCCTTCTCCTCGACAAACAGTTTTTCGAACTTGTCCTCCGGGAACTCGGGCTTGCGAGCCTCCAGGAAGACACGGTACAGGTCCCACTTGCCCGTGAACTCAGGGAAGCTGTGGCCGAACCGGTTGGATGAGAAGGCGAGGGACTTGCCGTCC
>JAUXEH010000071.1 GCA_030620655.1 Candidatus Aminicenantota bacterium
CCAAGCGCCAGGGCCATTCAGACCCGGCGGCTTGACAAAAAAGCAGAGGGAGGCTACATTTTAGGGCGAGAGGCGGACATAGCTCAGTTGGTAGAGCGCGAGCTTCCCAAGCTCGGGGTCGCGGGTTCGAGTCCCGTTGTCCGCTCTTTTTTTTACCATGAAACAGTGGCGGCTGATAGTAGATACAGAGCCGTGTAGCGGCTCCTGGAACATGGCCGTAGACGAGTATCTCTTCCGATCCCTCGAGAATGAGCCGGGCACCTACCTGCGGTTCTACTCCTGGGCCCGGCCTACGGTCTCCCTGGGATATTCCCAAAACGTGGACCGGGTCCTGAATACGGCTTACTGCCGCCGGGAGGGCATCGATATCGTGCGGCGGATAACAGGCGGGAAGCTGGTCCTGCATGATCGTGAGGTCACCTATTCGTTCAGCTCCAGCGACACCGGGACCTTCGGAACCACCTTGACCGAATCCTACCGGATGATCTCTTCAGGCCTGATGCGCGGGCTGGAAAAAATGGGCCTGCGGCCGTGTTTGGCCGATGCTCCTCCCCAAGCCTATGTCAGGGGAGACCTTCCCTGTTTCTCTTACCCAGCCCGGGATGAGATCGAAGTCGAGGGCCGTAAGATCGTGGGGAGTGCCCAGAAAAGGGTGGGGGGGAGGTTCCTGCAGCACGGATCGATCCCCCTTCAGGAGGACGATGAGAGGCTGAGGCATATCTCCCTGCTGGATGGCAGCGGGGAACACATCCGGATGATCTCGCTCTCCCAGGCGCTGGGGGAGCAGGTCGATTTTTCCTGGGCGGTGGATCGATTTGCCGCCGGTATGGCCGAGTTTTTCGGCGCCGGCCTCAGGCCCATGACCTTTTCTGACGAGGCCAAGGCATCCGTGACCAGGCTGCAAAAGGACCGCCATGAAAACCCCGACTGGATCTTGGGGACGTTCCCCTAAACATCCCCCAGGTTGATTTTTTGGGGCGCAGGTGATAGCATTTTCCTTGTCTCAAGGAAGGTCACCATGAATGAAGTCGAAGAACTTCTCAAACTTGATATTGATTCGTTACCCAAGCTCAAACCAGTCCTGTTCGACGATCTGCGTCACAAGGTGCTCAAGAATCTCTACCTGGAATTGGGATCCGGACAGGTGCTCTACCTGCTATCTTTCTCCTACAATGTCATCAATCCCAGCCCCAATGAGGTCGTCGACGAGTTGATCACCAAGAGGTCCGAGGTGCTAAATTTCATAAAGGAATACATCTGCCGAAACCTTACGGTTTATTCGGTGCTTCTGGATGTCAACAGCTATTTCATCGAGCAGAACAACTTCCTGCTGCTGGCCCGGCTGCGCGAGCGTGATTCGGGTGGAAGACGCTACGAGATAAAATATTACACCCACTCCCCGCTGGAGGTCGTGAAGAACTACAAGGACAAGATCTACATCGGTCGGGATTTTATCGATCTGTTTCAGTTCAAACGCAAGTATTTCGGGATCAAGGATTTTATCACCTCCCTCAAGGACCAGAACGAAGCGCTGCTCGAGAGGGCAGAGCAGAAAATGAGACGGCCGGTCAAGTACAAGTCGTTTTTTCAGGAGATCAGCGAGTACGTGAACGAATTGCACACCGAAAGCTTCGACACGCTGCAGTCCCTGCCACCCTACCTGGACATGGACAAGCTGTCCGGGAACGACCTCATCGATATCAACGCCCAGTACAGGAGCATCAACCACTACCTGATCGAGCTCCGGGATGAGGTGGAGGAGTTCGAGAACCTGCTTTTCAAGAGTGAGGTCAGCTATGTCCGCTATGTCACAAAATACAAGAAGGACATCGCCAATCTCATCTCCTATTTCAATATAAAGATCAATGGCAGCCTATCGGAAAAGATCTACCGCCTGAAGACTTCGCGCTGACCATTCAGTTGTGTCAATCCTGCTGCTTGATGTGGATATCGGCGTAGGTGGTGGAGAGGAGTATGAGGGGAGGCTGGTCATTCAAGAATGCCTTGAGTATGGAGTGCCCGTTGGTCACATTGACCGCCGGCTCATCCGGCAGCCCCCAGTGGATGTCCCCGTTCTTGGTTTGCGCCTCCAGGGAGGGCGAGGCGCCGGAAGGCCAGAACAACGTGATGTCGCAGTACTCGCCCTTGACCTCGAGGGGATGGGCCAGCGAGACGGGGCGGAGGGTCAGGTCGGCATTGGAGAGCGTGATCTCCGCCTCCCCGGTGAATCCTTCCAGCTCGACGTCCCGGTAGGACGTGTTGACCATGACCTTGTCACCGGTCAGGCCCCGAGCCCAGAGGCCCAGGTCCCGGCCGGTCACCTCCACATCTCCCCGGATGTTCTCCAGATCGATCCGCGCGTACCGGTTCTGGATGTCCACGCTGCCGCGGCCGCCGGTGATGGATACGGGAGAGTTGTCCCCCCGGATGCGAACGTCCCCCACGTCCTCGAACTCGATCCTCTCGTACGAACTGTCCACATCCACGGAACCGGCCAGGTTCTTGCCGTACACCTGGATGTGAGGGCCGTCGACGATCACAGCTTTCGCCAGCCCGTCGAGCTCAAGCCTCCCGTAGCGGTGGACCACGAGAGTGGTGCCCTTCACTCCTGACAGCGATATGGTGGACTGCCGGCTTCCAATCTGGCAGTCCAGCATCACGTTTTCCACAGAGACGTCTTCATAGCTGTTCTCGATGATGAGGTTGCCGGATATGTCCCATGCCAGCACTTCACCGTTGCGGTTGATGATGTCCGTCTCTCCCACCTTTGAGACCTTGACGCGGCCGTAGCGGTTTTTTATCCGAATGTCCATGTTTTCCGGCACGAACAGTGTGAAATCTGTCTGAAAATTCCGTCTTTGCAGCTCTTCACGGTTCGTGGACACGGTGATAATCTGATTGTCCTGCTCGACCACTAGGTGGAGAGCATCCGCGATCTCCCGGGCTGTTTCCTCCTGGCGGCGGCGTATCCGTTTGTCCAGCCGGATCCGGATGTTGTCTTCGGTGGTTCCCTGGACCTCGATGCTGCCGTTCCGGTTGATCACCTGGATTTCAGGCGGGAAGGGCAGGGGAACGACTTCATTTTCCGTGTAGGTGAATTCTTCGGTGCCGAAAAATAATCCCTCTTCCCAATCAACATCCCACTTGCCGGTGTGGATGTGGGTGAAGACCACACCCACGGCGATGATCAGGATCAGGAGAAAGACTTCTCTGGCCCTCATGGCTGGTCCTGCGTGATGCCTGTCTCCTGCCCTCCTTTCTGCTCCTTGAGACCGAAATACAGCTTCCAAACACCCCAGAAGATCAGGATCAGGGGCCAGAGCCGGGCCGCGAAATCAAAGAGGTTGAGATTCAGACTGTCGGTGATAAAGATCAAGCCGATGAGGATCAGGATGATCCCCCAGGCCAGTGCGTTCCGATTCCTTGCTGTAGCCATCATTCCTCTCCTTTCCGATCCTGTCCGCCTCTGACATAGTCGATGACCAGCTTCACGCCTACGATGACCACGGCCACGGGCAGCAGATCCCATAGAGTGGTGTAGTAGATCAGCTCGAAGTTGGCCAGCAGCAGCACGATTCCCAGGGAAATGAGCACTATCCCCCAGAAGACCGAACCGGCTTTCACGGCAGCGGGGATCTGTTCCAGCTCGTCGATGTCTGCGTCCGGTTCCTGGTTCATGGCGCGCAGGTTGATCAACCTGGCGCTGTGAGCGGCGTCATAGATCTGGAAAACGTAGAAAGCGCCGAGCATGAGAGCGATAAACACATCCAACCCGATATTGCGGGCCAGCATGGTTATCAGGCTGGCGAGGGTGAAGACATACAGGAAAAAGCGGCCGACCTGACCGTTGTAGAGAGCTCCCACACCCGGGAAAAAGAAGGCGAGTACTCCCGCTAACCCCGGTGACTTGGGGGGGCGTTTCACGATAATTTTTTCTTCCATCATGTGTACCTCCGTATCGATATATGAATCTATTCTTCCTCTCTTCGCAGAGGATTCTTATTCTGTAAGGTGACCATCAGGTTGTCCTTGTAGCCCGCGAGTGAGCTGGTGATCGACTCAGCCCGGGTGTAAAGCTTCCCGATTGTCTGATATCCCAGGTGGAACTGGCGTTCGATGGACTTGTTGATGGAGCCGCGCTGCGGGCTGAAGGCATAGAAGGAGACCACGGTCAGCAGCACCGTGGCCGCGGCCAACACAGGCTGCAGGGCGGGGCGCACCAGGAAGTCGAGGCTGAAGCGGAACCATCTCTTCTGCTCGGGTATGGCCAGCAGCCGCCGCTGCAGGTCCGGACTGATTTCGAACTCCGGGAAGGCCCGCAGAGAGGTGCTCACCTCCCGCAGAAGCGCCAGCATCTCCCGGCACTGCGGGCAGTCATGGAGATGGGCTTCCACGGCCGCCTTTTCGGCGGCGCTCAGGTCGCCGTCCAGGTAAGGAGATATCATTACTTCCATGCGATCACATTCCATGGTTCCTCTCCTTGTATTCCTTCAGGACTCGGGCCAGCTTCAGCCTTCCCCGGTTTACCCGGGATTTGACCGTCCCCAGGGGAAGGGACATGATCTCGGCGATCTCGTCATAGGACTTGCCCTGAATGTCCCTCAGGATCACGGCCATCCGGATCTCCGGAGAGAGGTGCTCGAATCCCTCCCAGACCATCCTGCGGTTCTCGCTTTCCATGACCTCCGCTTCGGGTCCGTCCTGCGCATCGGAAGCGAGTGTGTGTTCATCGAACTCGTCCCGTGAGGTCTTCTCGTATTTGGTCTTGCGGTACTGGTCGATAAGGTGGTTCTTGGACAGGGTCAGCAGCCATGCGGTGAAGTTCCGGCTGAAATCGAACTTGGTGAGCGAACCGTAGAGCTTGAGGAAGATCTCCTGGGTCAGGTCTTCGGCCGCCTCATAGTTGCCGGAGAACTGGTACGCCAGGTTGAAGATCTTTTTGGAGTACGCATTAACCAGCATTTCCCAGGCTCCCTGTCGCCCATCCAAACAGGCGCGGACGGTTTGTTCTATGTTCACGTTTCACACCTGGGTAGACGATATTCGCCCAGGAAAAGTTCCGTCCCTGGAAAAAGCCTTTGAGCCCGTGATGCATACGCCATGTCGCTGGGAACATTGTAGTTTTCCGGGGGCAGCGGTGTCAACGCGTGAATTAAGCGTTCCATCTTAATGAGTTTTCCGTTACAATTGATTTTCATGCGAGATCGCCTGAACAATCCAATACCTGAAGGGAGGCAGCCTATGGAAGGCATCGTCGGTTATGGCGCTTACATCCCCCGAAACCGCATCAAAGTGGAAGAGATTGCCAAGGTCTGGGGAGCTGATGCGCCCAGCTACAAGAAGGGTCTGATGCTGGAGGAGAAATCCGTTCCTTCCCCTGACCAGGACACCATTACCATGTCCGTGGAAGCATCCAAGAACGCTCTCAGGAGGGCGAATATCGATCCTGCCAAAATCGGTGCCGTATACATCGGTTCCGAATCCCACCCCTATGCGGTCAAACCCAGCGGGACCGTCCTGGCGGAAGCGTTGGGCGCCACACCGGAGTGCCACACCGCGGACTTCGAGTTCGCCTGCAAGGCGGGGACGGAAGGCATGTTCGTGGCCTTGAACCTGGTGAAATCCGGTGCCGTCGAATTCGGGCTCGCCGTGGGGGCTGACACGTCCCAGGGCGCACCGGGAGATGCCCTCGAGTATTCGGCGGCGGCAGGTGCGGCGGCCTTTATTTTCGGCCGGGAGAACCTGGTGGCCAAGGTCCTGGAGACCTACGCGTACATGACGGACACGCCCGACTTCTGGCGCCGCGAGTACCAGTATTATCCCCAGCACGGCGGGAGGTTCACCGGCGATCCGGCCTATTTCAAGCACGTGACCGGCGCCGCCCGCGGGATCCTGGAGAAGGCCGGGGCCGAGCCTCAAGACCTGGACTATGTGATCTTCCATCAGCCCAACGGGAAGTTCCCCTTCCGGGTGGGCAAGATGCTTGGATTCTCCCAGGAGCAGATCCTGCCGGGATGGCTGGTCAACAGGCTGGGCAACACATACTCCGGTTCGTCTCCCCTGGGGCTCACCTCCACGCTGGACATCACTAAGGCAGGGGACAGGGTTCTGCTCGTCTCCTACGGGTCCGGGGCCGGCAGCGATGCCTTCATTTTCGAGGTCACGGACCGGATCGAGGAGGTGCGCGACCTGGCGCCCCATACACGGGACCTGCTGGATCATAACAAGAACTACCTGGAGTACGGTGAGTATGCCAAGTTCCGACACAAGATCAGGAAGGCGGATTAGGAGGACGACATGAGAGATGTTGCTGTTATCGGAGTGGGGATCACCAAGTGGGGAGAGATCTGGAAGCAGTCTCTCAGGGACGTGTACGTCGAGACCGCCCTGCTGGCGCTGCAGGACGCGGGTGTGGATAAAGTGGATTCCATGTACGTCGGCTCCATGGCGCCCGGGTTGTTCGTGGGACAGGAGCACATCGGAGCCCTCCTCGCAGACTACTTGGGCCAGAAGAATATCCCCGCGGCGCGGGTGGAAAGCGCCTGTGCCTCGGGAGGACTGGCGGTCCGGCTGGGCTACATGGAAGTGGCCTCCGGCATGAGTGATGTGGTGCTGGTCAGTGGAGTCGAAAAGATGACCGATGTGGGCGGAGATGAAGCCACCTTCGCCCTGGGTACGGCCGCGGACCAGGAGTACGAGGGATACCACGGCCTCACCTTCCCGGGGCTTTATGCCCTGATCGCACGAGCCCACATGGAAAAATATGGGACCACGCGCGAACAGCTGGCCATGGTGGCGGTCAAGAACCACAGGAACGGGTCCATGAATCCGAACGCCCAGTTCCCATTCGAGATCACCGTGGAACAGGTCATCGATTCCGTGAAGGTCTCCGACCCCCTGAACATCCTGGACTGCTCGCCCATCACCGACGGGGCGGCGGCGGCCATCCTGGTCCCGGCGGACAGGGCGCGGGAGATGAACAAGCCGGTGATTAGGATCATCGGCTCGGGGCATGCCTCCGACAGCTTCGCCCTGGCCCAGCGCAAGGACATCACCTGGCTGGAGGCGACCTACCTGGCTGGCCAACGCGCATACCAGATGGCAGGCAAGAAACCTGAGGACCTCGACCTGCTCGAAGTCCACGACTGCTTCACCATCGCCGAGATCTGCGTGACCGAGGCCCTGGGTGTCGTGGAGAAGGGCAAAGGCGGCGCCGCCGTGGAGGCCGGGGAGACCGCGCTCGAGGGCCGGATCCCGGTCAACACGAGCGGCGGACTGAAGTCCAAGGGACATCCGGTGGGAGCCACCGGGGTCGGACAGGTGGTAGAGGTCGTCAAACAGCTGCGCGGCGAGGCCGGTGGCCGTCAGGTCAAGGACCCGCGGGTGGCTATGACACAGAACATGGGCGGAAGCGGTGCCAGCACCGTGTGCCACATCTTCGAGCGGGAATAAAGGAGAACAACATGTCAACACCATCCAGATACTGGAGAGAGATCCCTCAGAGGTACCGCAAAGAGGCCAACCGCTGCGCGCCGTGTGACAAGATCTTCTTCCCACCCCGCCTGATCTGCCCGGAGTGCGGCAACAAGGAGCTGGAGAGTACTGTCCTGGCCGAGAAAGGCAGCCTGATGACCTATACCATCATCCGCGTGCCGCCCAGCCAGTTCAAGGACCTGGCGCCCTATGCCGTGGGTATCGTGGAGATGGATGACGGGGTCAAACTCACCGGACAGGTCGTGGACTGTGCCTTCGAATCGATACAGACAGGGATGCGTCTGAAGCTGGAGTTCCGCAAGATGTATGACGTGGGGCATTCCGGCGTCATCTGCTACGGCTATAAATTCGTGCCGGATAATTAACCTGAATTATTCAGGTTAATGAGGTTATAACGATGTTTAGGATCGAGAGCAAGATCGACACTCAGAGCGTCGAGTACAAGGAGAACTTCAAACACATGGAGGGCCTGGTCGCTGAATACCGTGACCGGCTGACCAAGGTGCAGGAGGGCGGGCCGCCCAAGTACAGGGAGCGGCACCAATCCCGGAAGAAACTCCTGGTGCGGGAACGCCTGGAAAAGCTGTTCGACCGCAACACGCCCTTCCTGGAGTTAAACGCGCTGGCCGCATACGACATGTATGACAACCAGGCCCCGGGCGCCGGCATGGTGACCGGTGTGGGAGTGGTGCACGGCCGGGAAGTTCTGGTCATCGCCAACGACGCCACTGTCAAAGGCGGCACATACTTCCCCATGACCATCAAAAAGCACATCCGGGCCCAGGAGGTGGCCCTGGAAAATAGGCTGCCCTGCATCTACCTGGTGGATTCCGGCGGAATCTTCCTGCCCCACCAGGCCGGCACCTTCCCGGACAAGGAACACTTCGGCCGCATCTTCTACAACCAGGCCAGGCTTTCGGCCCTGGGCATCAGCCAGATCTCCATCGTCATGGGCTCGTGCACCGCAGGGGGAGCCTATGTGCCCGCCATGAGTGACGAGACGGTCATCGTACGGAAGCAGGGTACGATCTTTATCGGAGGCCCGCCTCTGGTCAAGGCCGCCACCGGGGAGGAGGTGAGCGACGAGGACCTGGGGGGCGCCGATGTGCACTGCCGGATCTCCGGGGTGTCGGACCACTATGCCCTGAACGACGAGCACGCTTTGCAGATCGCGCGCAACATCGTGGAGACCCTGGATCCGCCCCGCAGGTTCGAGCTGGACATGGCCGCGCCTGAAGACCCCTACTACGATCCCCGGGAGCTCTACGGGATCGCCCCTCGCGACCTGCGCAAGCATCTCGACATCAAGGAGGTCATCGCCCGCCTGGTGGACGGCAGCCGCTTCCAGGAATTCAAAGAGCTCTATGGAAACACGCTGGTCTGCGGCTTCGCACGCATCATGGGACACCCGGTGGGCATCCTGGCCAACAACGGCGTCCTGTTCTCCGAGAGCTCGCTCAAGGGCGCTCATTTCGTCACTCTGTGTTCGATGCGGAAGATCCCCCTGATCTTCCTCCAGAACATCACGGGATTCATCGTGGGCAAGCAGTACGAGCACGGCGGGATCGCCAAGGACGGGGCCAAACTGGTACACGCGGTGGCCAACGCCGACGTTCCCAAGTTAACGGTGATCGTGGGGGGATCATATGGGGCCGGCAACTACGCCATGTGTGGACGGGCCTATGCGCCCCGGCTGCTGTGGATGTGGCCCAACGCCCGTATCAGCGTCATGGGCGGAGAGCAGGCGGCCAACGTCCTGGTCACGGTCAAGGAAAAGAGATTGCATGAGCAGGGGCAGGAGATGACGGAGGCGGAGAAACAGGAGGTGATGAAGCCCATCCTGGAGAAGTACGAACACGAAGGCAGTCCCTATTACAGCACGGGACGGCTCTTGGATGACGGGATCCTCGATCCCCAGGAGACCCGCGAGGCCCTGGCTTTGGGCATCGGCCTGAGCCTCAACGCCCCCATCCCGGATTACAAAGTCGGGATATTCAGGATGTGACATGAAGGATGACGCGTACAGCATGATTAACTGTGAAGTAAAAGGCCGGGTGGCCTGGATCACGCTCAACCGGCCGGAGGTCCACAACGCCTTTAACTCCGTCATGATCGGTGAGCTGCTCAGGGCCTTCGGCCGGATCAAGGACGACCCCGGTGTTCGTGTGGCGGTCCTGACCGGACAGGGAAAGTCATTCTGTGCCGGTGCGGATCTCAACTGGATGCGGGAAATCATCCACTATTCCTATGAGCAGAACCTGGAGGAATCCCTGCAGATCGCTGAGCTGCATCACAACATCTACACACTCCCAAAACCCACGGTCGCCATGGTCAATGGGACGGCCATCGGCGGGGGCACGGGGTTCCTTTCGGCTTGCGACATCGCCATCGCCTCCGAAGAGGCGCGGTTCGGGCTGAGCGAGGTCAAGCTGGGGCTGGTGCCGGCAGCCATCTCGCCCTATGTGGTGCGCAAGATCGGGGAGAGTAAGGCCCGGGAGTATTTCCTGACCGGAGAACGCATTTCCGCACAGAGAGCCGCGGAAATCGGTCTGATCAATAAGGTCGTGCCGCGGCCGGACCTCCGGGGCCGGGTCGGCGAGCTGGTGGAGCAGCTTCTCAGCTCCGGGCCCGAAGCCCTGGCCCGCTGCAAGGAGTTGATCTTCAACGTCGTCCGGATGAGCCCGGAGGAAGCCGGGGAGTACACGGCGCAGATGATCGCGGATCTGAGGATCAGCGCCGAGGGGCAGGAGGGGATGGCCGCGTTCCTGGAAAAACGCAAACCGTCCTGGATCAAGGCCACCGAAAAAGAGAAGGATTGAATTGAGATGTTCAAGAAGATACTGATCGCCAACCGGGGGGAGATCGCGGTTCGTGTGATGCGGGGCTGCCGCGAACTGGGGATCGCCACCGTGGCGGTCTACTCCGATGCCGACAGGAAAAGCCTGCATGTGCAGACTGCGGACGAAGCCGTGGCCATAGGGCCGGCCCCGGCGGCCGAGAGCTATCTCGATATGGAGCGGATCCTCCAGGCCGCCAAGGACACGGGGGCCGAGGCTATCCACCCGGGATACGGTTTCCTGGCTGAAAACGCGGTCTTTGCCCGCCGCTGCGAAGATGAGGGTGTCGTGTTCATCGGCCCCAACTCCCGGGCCATGGAGCTGGTGGCAGACAAGGTCCGGTCCCGCCAGACCATGGAAAAGGCCGGCATACCCATCATCCCGGGTATGATGGCCACCGAATCCGACTTGGCGGCCTATGCGGCCGAGGCGGATAAGATCGGCTATCCGGTCATGATCAAGGCCTCTGCCGGGGGCGGCGGAAAAGGCATGCGTGTCGCGCGCCGCCGGGATGAGCTCGAGCCGGGCCTCGAGGCCGGAAAACGGGAAGCCAAGGCCGCCTTCGGCGACGAGTCTGTGTATTTGGAGAAATTCATCGAAGATCCCCGGCATGTGGAGTTCCAGGTCCTGGCCGACAGCGCGGGGAACATCGTCCACCTTTTCGAACGGGAGTGCTCGATCCAGAGACGGCACCAGAAGATCGTGGAAGAGTCGCCCTCGCAGGCCCTGGATTCGGAGCTGAGGGCCAGGATGGGGGAGACCGCCTGTGAGGTCATGCGGGTCGCCGGCTACAACAACGCCGGGACCGTGGAGTTCCTCTTGGACAGGGACAAGAACTTCTTTTTCCTGGAGGTGAATGCCCGC
>JAUXEH010000197.1 GCA_030620655.1 Candidatus Aminicenantota bacterium
ACGCTGGTGGACGTCCAGACCCAGATCTTCAATACCGATATGGGGTATGAGTTCGAACTCAGGGAACCGGATCAAAAGACCGACTTCATGTTCAACCTGGGTGGTGGAGTCGAGTTCATCCTGGGGCGGACCGTGGGGGTACGGCTGGATGCCCGCTACGTGAACATCCCCAAGACCGACGATCATGACACCATCCAGAGCATTAACGCGACCGCCGGCTTAACTGTTCGATTCTAAACGAAGGTTTTGATGATCTCCCGCTGTAGCCCCTGCAGCTCCGCGTAGGCCGTGTTGATCTCCTCGATCTTCTGGTTCAGGCGCTTCATTAGTTTCTGTTTTTCCAGCCCGTTGCGGAAGATGATCAGGATGTCGTCGTTGTCCCAGGGTTTTTCGATGTATTGAAACAGGCCCACGTTGTTGATGGCCTTAATGGCGTTTTCCTTGTCGGCATACCCCGTGAGGATGATCCGCGGTACCTCGGGCCTGAGTTTCTTCACCTCTGCCAGAAAGGATATCCCGTCCATCTCCGGCATGAGATAATCGGACATCACCAGGTCGATGGGTTCTTTTGCTATAAACTCCAGTGCCTCTTTGGCTGATATGAAGGTCTTTACCGTATAATCGGTTTCCAGCGCCAGGAAAGAGTTGAGGCTGGTCAGCACCATCTCTTCGTCGTCGACGATGACGATCGTGGCGTCTGTTTCGTTCTGAGTCATGTTCCCTCCTCGGCTCAGCGGCTGATGCTGGTCATCAGCCTCCGCAGTCTTTTCACCATGGTCTTGAGAATGCTCTGGGTTATGGCCACATAGTCGGCCAGAAGGTCGATGAAGTCTTCCTTGTCGACCCTGAGGACACGGGTGTTCTCCAGGGTCGTGGCCGTGGCGACACGCGGCTCATCATCGAATAGGGCCCAGGTCCCGAAGCCGTCTTTGGCACCGGCCACCATCACTTCCTCTTCCTCTCGCGTCATTCGGACACGTCCGCCGATGACCATGTATATGGCATCGGGGAGATCACCCTCTTTGAAGATGGTCTCATCCGGCTGGAACTCGATCTCTTCCGTGATGGCTGCGATATGGGAGAGATCCTCAGTCGATGTGTATTCAAAGATGTCGATCTCCTGCAGGAAGAGGACTTTCTCTATCGTCGTCAGCATGTTTTCCCTGTCATGTGGGTGCCGCCTTCTTTTGAAAATACCATATAAATTTGCTCTGCGTCAATCTCGCTTTTATGAATGATCCAGGCGCTGGATGCAGAGACGGGCGGTTTCTCTTATCAGTGGCTTGGGAGACTCCATCAGCGGCCTGACGCTGTCCAGGAACTGGCGCTGATCGAACATGGCGATCAGGTAGATGGCACAGGCGCTCAGCCAGGTGTCATCGCCTTTCAAGACGAGCTCGATGGATACCTCCTCTTCAAGGAGCCGAGATCCCGTGGGCGGTTTCTGGTTTTTCAGGATCTGGGGGCGGGCGCTCTCCACGATGGGGATCAGGGATCTCTTCAGGTCGGACTCGAGCACATTGTCCAGGAACTCGATGGCATTGGCCCGGAGGCGGGAGATGTTGCTCATGAGGCCCAGGTAAGCGCTCAACATGTCCCTGGGGGGGTACCGGAGTCCCAGCAGGCGGAAGATCCGCTCCAGACAGTTCTCCAGCCTTTCCTCCATGGCCCGAACCAGCAGCAGACGGGACTTGTAGGGACCGTCGTTTCTGCCCTCCGGGCCGGATCGTTCCTGCCCCAGGGTCATCTTCTGCCTCATCCAGGACTGGAGTATGAGGCTGTAAAGGTCGATCTCATCGAAGATGCGGGTTTTTATGAGGTGGGGATCGAACTTGAGATGGGGGAATCCGACACGGAGCCTGTTCAGGGCACGTATGTTCTGGTAGCGGAAGGCAAGATCCTTCTGCAGCAGCTGCCCCCAGAGCCGATCCACGGATTTCTGCGAGCCGATCAGCGCCAGGACCGGAGGCACGGCCAGGCGTTTCCGCCTATCCTGGCGCTCATCCTCGAGCAGCCCGGCCAGGGAGTCGATCACCTCTTCTCCGTAGGCGGCCAGGCATTCCCTGACGCTTTTGCGGAGGTGTCTGGTGTTCAGGTTGTCCAGCAGGAAGGGGAGGAAGTCTTTGGCGGGGGCGAGCCCGACACTTTCCACTGCCGCCTTCATCACGTCCGGATCTTCATCCCGGAGAAGGGTGTGCAGGAATCCGTTCAGCTCTTGGTCCCTGGCCAGGCCGATGGCGTTCGCTGTTTGGATTTTGATGAACTTCCGCTGCTCTTCATCCGCGCTCGGCGCCTGGGCTCTTTCCATCAAGGAGCCCAGGATCCCCTTCAGCTCGATCTCTTTACGGAAATCCTTGTTCTCCCTCCACTCACGAGCCGCGCAGAGCACGGCTGCGACCTGGATGCACGGGTTGGGATTCTCCAGAAATTCTTTCAAAGCTGCAGCCTTATCCGGGGAGGATTGGTACAGGTATGAGATCGCCTCACGCTGGAGATCTATGCTGTCATCGTCCACCAGATCCCGGGCCTCGGCTGAAAGATCGATCTCGGGATACCTGAGCGCCATGCTCAGGACCACAGCCCGGATCTCGGGGGAAGGATGGTTGATCAATCTCTCCAGGTGGGGTGCCAGGTCCTTGTTTTTCACGTTCTCCAGCAGACCCAATATGTAAAGGACCTGCCTCTCGCTGCTGCCCTCCAAAACCTCCATGAAGCCGGACAACAGGGAGGCGTCCTCTAGGTTCAGGGACTGCTGATCCAGGTCGATGGTGCGTTTTTCTATGGCCTGACGGAATGAATCCACATACTCGCGTTTGATGCGCAGGAGCAGGTAGCACCAGAGGGCGATCAGGACGATCAGCACGAGGCTGATGTGCCGCAGCGACAGGCCGAGCCATACGGTCAGCCCGATCAGGCTGAGTCCGGCCGCACCCTTAGCGAAGTTTTTCAGGAAGACATCTATGAACGTTTTGGCCTTTTTCTTGGATTCCGGCGGGATCGGCAGATAGAGCAGCTCCAACCCGGACCGGTTGATGGAGTGTTTGAAACCGCCGTCGCTGAGCTTGATGATTATGGCTGACCAGAGGGCGGGAGAGATCAGGATCCCGACGGTCCCCGCCACCAGCCCCAGGGGCAGGAAAAACAGCGAGGCCGTGACCCCCAGGCTTTTCATGACTCGGCTGGTCAGCAGCAGCTGGATGACCAGGGCGAACACGTTAACCAGGGACTGCATCAGCCCGAAAAAGGCGGTCAGCGCATCGCTCTCCACAAAAGCGCGTTCTGCCAGCACCCGGTACTGGTAATCCGCCAGGTTGGCCGCCAGGACTCCCACGCAGATGATGCCGGCCAGGAAGATCAGGTGCCTGGAATCCAGGATGAGCCTCAGGGCATTCTCGGCGGGTTTGGCTTTGTCTGCCCCTCTTCCCCCTGTCTGCCGCCGTCGCTTCTGAGGATCATGAGCGCTCATCCTCCGGATCAGCACCACCAGCAGCAGGCACGTGAGAAGGAACCCCGCACCGATAAAGATCAGGTTGCGGGTGCCCAGGCGGGGCACCAGCATGTTCGTCAGTATGCCGCCGCCGATCCCTCCGATGATGGCTCCTGCGCCGATGAAGCCGAAGATCCGCTTGGCTTCCCGCGCATCATAGATGTCATTGGCCAGGAGCCAGAACTGGCTTCCCGTGATCACGCTGAAGATCACCACCCATGTGTAGAACGCGTAGAAAAACCAGTCCTTCTGCTCCGGGAAGCGGAAGAGCAGCCAGAACACACCCAGACAGGCGATCGAGAATACGAAAGTCCACATGATCAGGCGGCTGAGCCTGATCTTCTTGGCGTAACGGCTGTAGAGGGAAGCGATGAGGGCGGAGAACAGGGCCACCAGCATGAAGACATAGGGGAGTTTTCCGGCTCCCTGGCTGTCGACAAAAAGCGAATTGCTGACGGATTTCAGGATAACGACCGTGGCAATGATCAGCATCCCGTAGCCGAACATCAGGGAGGCTTTGCGACCTTCCCCCTCGCGCAGGTCGAAGAGGCGCCTGAGGAATCCGGTCATGGCTTTATACAGAGTAGGGACTCAAACAGAGTAGGGACTCAATAGGATTCAAGTGAGCCGGCTCTCCAGAGTCTCGACCACGGTCTGGAGCGCCTGGATGCGGGCGTGGAGCTTGGATTCGGCCGCGATGATGGTCCAGGGAGCATGCTGTGTGCTGGTGCGGTAGAGCATCTCGTCCACCGCTTCCTTGTATTGATCCCATTTTTCCCGGTTGCGCCAGTCTTCCTCGTTGATTTTCCATTTCTTGTGGTCCGTGCCTTCGCGGGCCTCAAAGCGGCGGAGCTGTTCCTCCCGGCTGATGTGGAGCCAGAACTTGAAGATCACGGTCCCGAAGTTGGCCCACTGCTCCTCCATCTCGTTGATCTCGAAGTAGGCCCGGCGCCATTCCGACTCGGTGCAGAAACCCTCGATGCGCTCGACCAGGACCCGGCCGTACCAGGAGCGGTCGAAGAGCACGAAGTGCCCGGCCTTGGGAAACCTGGTCCAGAACCTCCATAGATAGTGATGCTGTTTTTCGATCTCGTTGGGTGCGGCGATGGAGACCGCCTCATAGCCCCTGGGGTCCAGCCGCTGGACCAGCCGGCGGATGTTGCCCCCCTTGCCGGCTGCGTCCCATCCCTGGTAGACCACCACCACCGGGATCCGCTTATGGTAGATCTCGTGTTCCAGCTCCCGCATCCGTTCCTGGAGCGGCCGGAGCTTGCGGTTGTAGGCTTCCCGATCCAGAGTCACGGTGAGGTCCACCTTGTCCAGGATGGACACGGGGGACGGCTTGACCTCTGGGGTGGGGGCGTCCGCCGCCTCCGAGCTGGTCCGCCCCTGGTCCAGGCTCCTCACCTTCTGGGAGACAGCCTGGACAAAGGTCTCGAACAGCTTGACCGTGGCATACCGGCGGTCATGCGATTCCACGATGGTCCAGGGGGAAACCTCGGTGTGGGTCTTGGTCAGCATGTCTTCATAGGCCTTGATGTATTCGGCGTATTGTTTGTGATGCTTCCGGTCGGCCTTCGTCACACGCCAGCGGGTGGCCTTGTTGTCCTCCAGGTCCTGGAAGCGCTTCTTCTGGACCTTTTTGTCGATGTGGAGGAAGAACTTGAGGATGAGATAGCCGTCGCTGCTGAGCTGCCGCTCGAAGGAGAGGATCTCGTCATAGGCCTTGGCCCACTCAGCTTTCTTCACGGTCTTATTGATGCGGTCCTCCAGCACCCTCCCGCACCAGCTCCGGTCGAGGATGGTGATGCGGCCGCGGGGTGGGATCTTGGTCCAGAAGCGCCAGAGAAAGGGCCGGAAGCGCTCTTCCTCGTTGGGCGGTTGGATGGAGTGGACCACAAACCCGCGTGAATCCAGGGAGAGCGCCAGGTGGTTGATCATGGTGCCTTTGCCGGCCGCGTCCCAGCCTTCGAACAGGATGATGATCGGGATGCCCAGCCGCTGCGCCTCTCTCTGCAGCCGGCCGACCTGGATTTCGAGCTGATCCATGGCGGCCTTGTACTCGGGCTTGGACAGCTTTTTGCCCAGATCCAATTTTTCAAGCATGGCCTTTCTCTCCTTGACCGATCGTTTCCGGGAATCCCCGCTCCAGATCGGTCAGCATCCCCACTATACCTGATTCCACAGGACATAGAAAGAGGCGGATCCTGCACAGCTTCCCAGCGGAATGTGTTGCAAAGTCCCGGGACATTTCATACATTAATAAGATCCCGTGCTTGCCCGAAGGGTAAAGAATGCCGATGATTTTGGAGGGATTTTAAAAGGAAATATCGGCATTATTTATGAATAATTCAGAGTCCTGAATTGTTCACGGGTC
>JAUXEH010000030.1 GCA_030620655.1 Candidatus Aminicenantota bacterium
CCCGCTCCATCGCTGCCTACGAACGCACGGCCGAGATCAACCCCTACAGCTCCAGTTTCGACGATTTCTGGCGGAAGACGCAGGAGGCCGGGCTGGATGTGGAGGCCGTGGATGAGAACAACTGGGAGCGGTTCAAAGGCATGGGGCTGGGAGACGATGAGGTGAAAGGCCTCATGCTGTTCGTCACCAAGGGCAAGTGCGCGGAATGCCACGTGCTGGCATCGGTCGACGGCAATCCCCCCGTGTTCACCGACTTCACCTACGACAACCTCGGCGCGCCCCGCAATCCCGATAACCCATTCTATGTCCAGGATGCGGAGTTCAACCCGGACGGCGACCGATGGGTGGACAAGGGCCTGGGCGGGTTCCTGGAAGGCGTCCCCGAATTCCAGCCGTATGCCGCCGACAACATCGGTAAATACAAGGTTCCAACCCTGCGCAACGTGGACAAACGGCCGTCTCCGGATTTTGCCAAGGCCTTCCTGCACAACGGGTTCTTCAAGACCCTGAAGGAGGTCGTGCACTTCTACAACACCCGCGACCTGGAAGAGGAAAACTGGCCGCCTCCGGAGATCACAGCCAACGTCAATACCGAGGAACTGGGCGACCTGGGGCTCACCGAGGAAGAAGAGGACCTGATCGTCCTGTTCATGAAGACGCTGAGCGACCGGTAGGCAGGAACGCCGGCATCTCCAGACCGGATGCCGGTCTTTATCGGCCTGATTTTTATTGGACCAAGGTCCAATAGACAAAGCCGGACGACAGGCTTATATTGAGATTCCGAGTATATGGGATGTTAGATTGAGGAGACTGCCATGAAAAAAACACTGACCGCACTCGTCATTTTCACCCTGGCTTCCGGCGGCCTGATGACCCAGACCACGGACATGGGGGGGGGCGTATTCGTGAATATGGAGGGTAAGATCAACATCGTGGCCGATGCCGGCCTGGTCGAGCGCTTCATGGAAAGCGACTATGTCATGATCATGCTTTACATGCTGGCCGATCCCAACACGACCGCCAAGATCAACCGTGACACCGTGTGGGTGATGTTCAACAACGAGCCCATCAAGATGCCGGTCCTCTCGGAGTTCCGCGAAGCCTACCTCAACGAGAACCGGGATGCCCGTATCTATGACCGCCTGGGCAAGGATCAGCTGATCCAGTCGCAGCTGTCCGGCTACCCCATCAACCGGGCTTTCGATTTCTTCCCGCTGCGCAGCCAGAGCAAATCCACGGACCGGGCCACCCTTTCCGGATCCGTGATCACGCAAACCAAGCTCTACATCAAGAATCCGGGATTCAAACCGGGTGACCGCTTCCTGATCGCGGTCCGTGATATGGACAATCCCGACATCAAGGGAGCCGTGGCGGTCGTTCTGCAGTAACCGGACCGTCTCCTTGTCTATCCGAAGATCGAAATCTTCGTGTTTATTATCAGGAGATCGCTTCACACCCGAAGGGTGTTCGCCATGACAGAATCGGGTGTTGTATTCCAGAGGATTCAGAAGTATAATGGCAAATCCTTCGATGCAGAGACCTCCCTTGAATCGGCACTGATACACCGGATACGGTTTGACATAGATGTTTGACTTCAATACAAAATTCTGAGGAGGGCAAGAGGATGCACAGGCAAAATCGCTTCTTTATCTTCACTTTGATCCTGGTCTTTGCGGGTGTGGGCCTGCTGGCGCAGAACACCCCCATCAAAAAGGCCAACTACGAGCTACCGGCACGCTTCACTCCCAACAAGATGAAAAAATTGGTGTTCAGCACCCGGGTGGATGCGCACTGGCTGAAGCACAGCGAGCGCTTCTGGTATATGTACGAGACCAGCGAGGGCAAGACCTTCTGGATCGTGGACCCGGTCAAAAGGACCAAGCGGCCCGTCTTCGACAACATCAAGATGGCGTCCATGCTCACCCGGTTGACCAAGGACCCCTACGATGCCCAGCACCTGCCCATAGACACCATCAAGTTCAAGCGGAACGACACGGTCATCTACTTCAAGGTCAAGAAGAACCAGGATGTGCTGGACGCTGAGAAGCGAAAGGAAGAGGCCGCCAAGAAGAAGGAAGAGAAGGAAAAGCAGAAGGAAGAACAGGAAAAGAAAAAGGAAGAGCAGAAGAAAGAGGGCGAAGAGCAGAAGAAAGAGGGACAGGACAAGAAAAAGAAAGAAGAAAAGAGCGAGGTGGAGAAGGCCAGGGAAGAGGCCAAGAAGTTCCATCACTTCGAGTACGATTTAGCCACCGGCCAGTTGACCATGCTGGAGAATTTTATCGACAAGCCCCAGAGGCCGCGCTGGGCCAGCATCTCCCCGGATGGCGATACCATCGTGTTCGGCCGCCATTTCAACCTCTACTATATGGACAAGGCCAACTACGAGAAGTGGCTGAACGATCTGGATGACGAGACCATCGAGGAACACCAGTTGACCACAGACGGCGAGGAGCACTACAGCTACCACCGGGGCGGCCGGGGTGAAACCAATGTGGATAAGGAAAAAAATAAGGACAAGCGCAAGACCGCTTACATCCTCTGGTCGCATGATTCCAAGAAGTTCGCCACCGTTCGCAGCGACGAGCGCGAGGTCAAGGACCTGTGGGTCATAAACTCCGTGGCCGAGCCCCGGCCCACGCTCGAAACCTACAAGTACAACATGCCCGGCGAGAAGGAGGCCTCACAGTCTGAGGTGCTGGTCTTCGACCTGGAGACCAAGGACATGGTCAAGGTCAAGACCGACCGGTTCAAGGACCAGACCGTATCGATCATGTCGGGCCGCTACCCCATCAACACCCGGGACGACGACTACCGCGCGCCCAGGTGGCTGGCGGAGACACCCGACAAGCTGTACTTCTCGCGCACCAGCCGCGACCTCAAGCGCATCGACATCTGCGTGGCCGACACTGCTACCGGAGAGGTCACCACCCTGATCGAAGAGCGGCTCAACACCTATGTCGAGACCCGCCCCCTGGGCTTTATCGCCAACGGACGGGAGCTGATCCAGTGGTCCGAGCGCGACGGCTGGGCCCATTTCTACCTCTACGACGGGAACGGCAACCTGAAAAAACAGCTCACCTCGGGTCCCTTCCACTGCGACCGCATCGTAGGCATCGACGAGAAGAGCCGTGTCCTGTACTTCACCGCCAACGGACGGGAGCCGGGAGAAGATCCCTACTACCTGCACCTCTACCGCGTGAACCTGGACGGCACCGGCATGAAGCTCCTAAATAAAGACAACTTCAACCACTCCGTGGGAATGAACGATGCCAGCACCTTTGTGGTGGATAACTACTCGCGCATCGACTCGGTCCCCACGGCGGTGCTCAGGAACAACGGGGGCACGGCCATATTGGAGCTGGAGTTCGCGGACCTGTCGCGCCTCATGACCACAGGCTTCAAGTTCTCAGAGCCCTTCAAAGTCAAGGCCGACGACGGAGTCACCGACATCTACGGTGTGATGCACAAGCCCTTCGACTTCGACGAGACCAAGAAGTATCCTATCATCGCGTACGTGTACCCGGGACCCCAGACCGAGAGTGTCTCCAAGTCATTCTCCGCGCGCGGCGACCGCACCTGGCGGATGGCCCAGTTCGGATTCATCGTGATCACCGTGGGCAACCGGGGCGGGCACCCCAGCCGGTCCAAGTGGTACCACAACTACGGTTACGGCAACCTGCGCGACTACGGCCTGGCCGACAAGAAGGCCGCCATCGAACAGCTGGCCGCCCGGCATCCCTTCATCCATCTCGACAAGGTCGGCATCTTCGGCCACTCCGGCGGCGGATTCATGTCCACGGCCGCCCTGCTGGTCTACCCCGACTTCTTCAAGGTGGCGGTCTCCTCATCCGGCAACCACGAGAACAACATCTACAACCGCTGGTGGAGCGAGAAGCACCACGGGGTCAAGGAGATCGAGGACGCGGAAGGCAATGTCAAGTTCGAGTACGACATCGAGAAGAACTCCGAGGTCGCCAAGAACTTGAAGGGGAACCTGCTGCTGGTAACGGGCGACATCGACAACAACGTGCACCCGGCCAACACCATCCGGATGGCCAATGCGCTCATCAAGGCCAACAAGCGTTTCGACTTCTTCCTCATGCCCGGCCAGCGCCACGGCTACGGCAGCATGAACGAGTACTTCTTCTGGCTGCGGGCGGACTACTTCTGCAAGCACCTGATCGGGGACTACTCACAGGACGTCGACATCGTCGAGCTCAACCGCGAAGTCGAAAAGAAAAAATAGCCGCTGGGTGACGTTCCCCAGGTTAAAAGACATGGTTGAAATTGAAGTAGATCCCGATGCCCTCCGGGCTGAAGCCCATGTCGAAGCGCACGACGAATTCCTTTAAATAGTACCGCAGCCCCCACCCAGCGGTAGCAACAAAAGTGTCCAGGCGGATCCGGCTCCATTCCGGCCAGACCGATCCCGCATCGATAAACAGGTTGCCTCCCAGTTTCTTCCAGAGATGAAACCTGTACTCGGTGTTGATCAGGATCTTGCCCTTGTCCCGGAAGCGGTTGACCTGATACCCGCGCAGCGCGCTGAACTGAGAGTGGCCGCCCAGGTCCGGGAGCTCGAAGAGCGGGATATTGTCGCCCGAGATCTTCTGCGCCAGCCCCCGCACCGCAACCACATTCCTTTCGCTCAGGAAATGCGTATAACCTCGCACATCCAGGCCGTAGCGGAAAAAGGAGGCACTGCCGTTGCCCAGCCAGCCGCCGGCAAAGTCTCCCTTCAAGATCAGGCGCACGCCGCGTGTGGGATGGATCTGGCTGTCGGAGGTGTCGTACGAAAGCAGCACCGCCGCATGGGGCGAATACTGCTCACCCACCGCCCTGAGCTCATCCGTCAGGGGCTTATCGTCCTCCACATCGAAGTAGTGGACGTTCTTGAACGCATACTGGACCTGGGCCACCAGGTGGGGCGTGAATCCCCGGCCCAGGGTCAGCAGCAGCTCCTTCTTCTCATCCGTGAAGTGGGTCAGGTCGTCCTGGCTGGAATCCGGGCCGACCCCGTAGTAATACTGATTCAGGTATTTTATGTACGCCGCCTTGAGGTCGAAGGAGAGGCCATAGACCGTCCCCTGACGAATCTCATAATCCGGGATCGCGAATATGACCTCATAGGTCCGCTCCCCCTTGGTGGAGTTGAACAGGAACAGGTCAAAGGACTCACGCAGCTTCAGGAGGTTGACGATCTTCCCCTTTCCCCCGTACCCGAAACCTATATCCGTGTCATACATGAGGATGGGGAACACACTCCAGGAAATCTTTTTGTCTTCTCCCGAACCCTGATCCTCTTCCCCCGCATAGCCTCTCAGCAGCAGACAGAACATCACTGCCGATACACAGACTATGATTTTTCTCCCCATCACCATTATAAAATATACCAGATTTGAGCGCAGGATGTTAAATATTCTTCAATAAATTGTCAAATCTTTGTTAAAATCCAGCCTGCGCCACCTCAACCCGACAAATACCTTGGGAAACCGAATTATTCTGATATACAGCTAACACACGGGGGAATCATTTCCTCGGATCCTGTATCAGGTCCTCGACTTCGTCCTCTGTGTAGCCCAGGTCTTTCCAGTCCAAGACTCCGGCGGGACTGTGACAGCGCTCACAGGAGAGGGCTCCTTTCCGTCGTATGGCGTGGCTGATCTCCATCATCGCATCGTTGGGAATCCAGCGGGCCTCCACGTTCTTCAAGTTCTTGACATCCGAATAGGCGCCGGTATTCCATCCCTTCAGATCCATAAAGGTCATAAACTTGTCCATGAGATAGAATTTAAACATCCAGCCGTACATGCGTTTCATCATGCTTTTTTCCATCTCCGCCGCCGCTGCCAGATCGGGATCGCCGGTGCTTAAATAGATCGGCAGATTATAGGGCACATACATGCCTCCAAAGGGCCCCATATTCTGAAGATCGATATGCTGCCGGCCGTTAAAAAGCTTCATGGCATAGAGTTTTGAAGGCCTTCCTTCCCTCGCAATAGGACGCATCACCTCTTCATACCAGCCCTCGTAGTCGAAGTCCTTAAATTCGGGCCAGACATGCGTGGGTTTATAAAATCTGTACAGCCCTGCCCCATTGGGGTTATCCCCGATGGGATTGCCCAGGAAGGTTCCATCGCCGTTCCACCAGGCATATTTGATGCCTTTTCCCGGTTCGGTCTCCTTCGCCTTATCATGATAGATGTACAAACCATGCTCTTCCTCGAAAACGGTTTCGCCAAAGTCCCGCAGGGTGGCGTTATCCGGGTGCAGGGAGGGGATATGGCAGGTCTGACAGGCGACTCTCTCCGTGTGCATATTCAGATAGTCCGCCGTATCCTGATCTTCCGCGTGGGGCTCTGCGGTATGACAGCCCTCGCAGGTTATTTCGACTTCGGGCAGGTCATTGGCCATCATGGTGGTGGTGTGAGTGCCTTTGGCAATAAAATGCCCTCTAGTGGTGTGACATTCGGTGCAGTTCACACCCGCTGCCGCATGCACATCCCAGGTGGGAGAAAAGGGGGTTCCTCGTTTGGATCCGGGATGGAGAACCCTGTGCTGCTCCTGCCCCGTGTTCTGGAGGCTCTGCATAAAAGAGACATCTGCAGGGTCGATATAGATGTCTCCGCCGAAATTGTGCTGATGACAGCGAAGGCACGTCTGTGATGTGGTCGCCGTGACGGACATGGCCGCTTTCATGGATCGATCCTGGTCCCACCGCTGCCTGCCGTTGCCGTCGACCACGACCTGCTTTTTGTTCATGTCGTATGCCTGTGCGTGGCAGATCAGACAGTCGATGGCGGCCTTTTCGTGTTTGGTAGTGCGATAGAAGGGCATGAGCTCCCCCAGCGGGGCCTGGTACTGCCCGCCGATATGGCATTGTCCGCAGCCTTCGGAGAAGGTCTTCCCATTTTCAGTGACAAAGGTCTCCGCCCAGGCAGTCATGGCAAACGATCCGGGTTTCGGACAGGGCCGGTCGATCTTTCCCATGGCAAAGTTGTCGGCGAGCTGGCCGTTGAAACCATAGACATTGGGGTGTTCCATCGTGAAGAAGCGATAGTGGGAAGACTTGATCAGGTTTTCCATAAGGTCGATTTTCTCTTCACTGCCGGATTCCGCATCCTTGACCAGGATATCCTTATGGCATTGGAGGCAGGTTTTTGGTCCTTCATAGGCCAGGATCTCCGCCTCGCGAAATCTGTCGATATGGTCGAAGTCGGTGTCGCTGTCCCCGAGCAGTCCGTCCGCCAGGGATTGGAATTCAGACCGTGTTACCGTTTCGACCCGGAAGGGGATTCTGCCCGGTCTGCTGTCCTTGGGAAGCATGAGGTTAATGATGGCAGGCCAGAACAGATAGCATAAGACCATCACTGCACCCAATCCGAGCAGGACATACGCGATTTTTTTCAGCTTTCTTTGGTTCATGTTTTCGGTCTCCCTCCAAATCGGCAAACAAGAAAGATTACTATATTATTATATAATAAAGTAACTGGTTTTTCTCAGGCAGGTTAAAAAAATTCCTAAACAAATCGTCAAAGATTTGTTAAACTCGGGCCGACACCACCTAGACGCCAAGGATGTCTATGGGGAAACTTGGAAGACCGGGATGCGATAATCGAGCGATTCTTATGAGCACATGCTCTAGACAATGACAGAAAAGCTGACTCTTGCCCAATCGGATGAGAAGACCCTCTTGGTTCGGCTCTCTGGGACTTGGACCCTGAGCGACGGGGTCCCGCCTCCGGATGAGATCCTGGCACAGATCGGGGACCGATCCGGAGTGCGGCGCCTGGCCTTCGACTCCGGGGACATCGGGGAGTGGGACAACGGGCTGCTTATCTTCTTGAGGAAGGTCGCCGCGGCCTGCGGTCAGAACGATGTTTCGCTGGATGCCGCCGGGCTGCCCCAGGGAGCGCAGGGACTGCTGGAGCTGGCGACCGCCGTTCCCGCGGCGGACACGGCCCACGATCCCATGGAAACGTCCCTCCTCAACCTCGTTGGCGATGTGTCCCTGCGGATGACCAGATCATGGGCCGAGAGCTTGTCTTTCATCGGCGAGGCCTTCCTGAGCTTCCTCAAACTCCTGCGCGGCAAGGCACGTTTCCGGGCCCGGGACCTCTGGGTTCAGATGCGCATGTGCGGCGCGGACGCGCTTCCCATCGTGACCCTGATCCTCTTCCTGATCGGCATCATCCTCGGTTTCTCCGCCGCCATATCCCTGCGTATGTTCGGGGCCGAGATCTACATCGCCACCCTGGTCGGGGTCGCCGTCGTCAGGGAGATGGCGCCCATGATGACGGCCATCATCTTGGCCGGCCGCAGCGGGGCTGCCTTTGCCGCCGAGCTCGGCACCATGACGGTCAACGAGGAGATCGACGCCCTCAGGACCGCTGGCTTCTCCCCCATGGAATTCCTGGTGCTGCCGCGGCTCCTGGCCCTGGGATTGATGATGCCGCTCCTGACCCTGTATGCGGATTTCATGGGCATCCTGGGGGGAGCCCTGGTCAGCAAATCCCTGGCGGGGATCTCATACACGCTGTACATGCAGCAGACCATCGAGGCCCTGGACGCCACACAGTTTTTCCTGGGAGCGATAAAGGCCGCCATCTACGGGATACTGGTGGCCGTAGCCGGCTGCATGCGCGGGATTCAGTGCGGACGCAGCGCTTCGGCTGTCGGCACCGCCACCACCTCGGCCGTGGTCACAGGGATCATTTACGTCATCGTGGCCAGCGCCGTGACCACGTTCATCTTCACCATCCTGGGATATTGAGCGGCAGATAGATATGGAAGAGAAGAATACGGAGCGTACGGAAGCCCACATCGTGGTCCGGGACCTGACCATGGCCTACGGCTCGTTCGTTATCCAGAAAGACCTCAACTTCACGGTCAACCACGGTGAGGTCTTCATCATCATGGGGGGCAGCGGATGCGGCAAGAGCACACTCATGCGGCACATGATCGGCCTGCACAGGCCGGCCCAGGGTGAGATCGTTATCGGCGGGACCAACCTCTGGGCCGTCGGTCCGGAGGAGCGCGGCGGCCTGCTGAGGCGCATGGGTGTTCTATTCCAGAGCGGTGCTCTCTGGAGCTCCATGACCCTGGCAGAGAACGTGGGCCTGGTTTTAGAGGCCCACTCGAGCCTCAGCCCCGGGGACATCCGCGAGGTGGCGTCGCTCAAGCTCTCGCTGGTGGGATTGGCCGGTTTCGAGGATTTCTACCCCTCGGAGATCAGCGGAGGCATGCGCAAGCGCGCCGGGCTGGCCCGCGCCATGGCCCTGGATCCGGAGATTCTCTTTTTCGACGAACCCTCGGCCGGCCTGGATCCCTTGAGCTCCCGCCGCCTGGACGACCTGATCCTGGAGCTGCGCGACAGCCTGGGCACCACGATCATGGTCGTAACTCACGAGCTGGCCAGCATCTTCGCCATCGGTGATAACTCGGTGTTCCTGGACCCGGATACCCGAACCTTGATCGACGGGGGGAATCCCCGCACCATGAAGGAAGAGTCTCCGATCGCGAAGGTGCGCGAATTTCTGAAACGAGGTGAAACATGAGTCGTGAGTCCAACCCAAAGATCGTGGGGGCCTTTGTCCTGGGTGCTGTGGCCCTGATCGTGGTGGTATTCGTGGTGTTCGGCTCGGGCCGGTTCTTCCAGCCCCTGAATACCTGGGTGATGTTTTTCAAGGGGAACGTCAAGGGGCTCAAGATCGGCTCACCGGTCCTGGTGCGCGGCGTGGAGATCGGCACCGTCTCAGGCATCCGGCCCCTGCATGGTGGCGAGGGAGAGCTATTCGTCGAGGTCATCGCCAAGACCAGGCCTGGTACCGTGGTTGACCTTACGGAACTATACAAGGATCTCAATGCCGAGGAGTCCATGGACCTCATGTTGGAGCAGGGCCTGCGGGCCCAGCTCAACTCAGTGAGCCTGGTCACCGGCATGCTCTACATCAAGCTCGATTTTTTCCCGGACACTGATCTGGTCCTCACCGGCCTGAACGATGACCATCAGGAAATCCCCACCATACCCACCTCCGGAGAACTGCTCGAGGAACGCCTCATGGCCAGCCTGGAGAAGTTCGAGAAAATGCCCATCCTGGAGATCACCGAAGAGCTGCATACTGCGGTCATCGTTTTCCGGGAATCGCTGCAAGAGATCACGAAGATCGCACAGGTCATCAGCGATGTCGACATCGATTCGACGCTGACTCAGTTGAACCAAAGCCTGGAGGCTGCGGAAGGCCTCATGGCCAACCTCGACTCCAAGGTGGATCCGGTTGCCACCGAATTCGCGGACACCGCCCAAGCCGCCCAGGATACCCTGAAGAGCATAGAAACTCTGATGAACAACCTGGAAGACTCCGCGGCCGAGGAACGCTACGAACTGCGCACGATGCTCATCGAACTCAGCAAAGCCAACCGGGCCATAAGGGTGCTGGTGGATCATCTTCAGCGCGATCCAAGATCGCTGGTGTGGGGGAAAAAATGACGGGAGAGATACACATGACACGAAAAGCATACATTGGGGTGATTTTCCTGGTCTGCTGTGCCCTTATGCTGCAGTTAGGATGCGGCAAATCCAAGCCCTCGAGGTTCTATATCTTGAGCCCTCTTCCCCCGGAAGAAGCTCCCTCCTCCCGGCAGGATGTCTCCATCGGCATCGGTCCGGTGGAGTTTCCCGATTATCTGCTGCGCCCCCAGATCGTCACCCAGACAAACGCCAACCAGCTGGACTATGCCGAATACGACCGCTGGGCCGAGCCCCTGAATGAGAATTTCGCCCGGGTCCTGGCCGATAACCTCACGCACCTCATCCCCACGGACCGGGTTCACCTTTATCCCTGGCTGGGCACTCTCGAGGTCCATTACCAACTCCTGATCGAGGTCATCCGCTTCGACCAGGGAGAAGATGATCAGATCACTCTGACCGTCCTGTGGGGCCTGCTCGACGCGCCCAAGCGGGAACAGATCCTGCAGCGGCGGTCCAGCTTCAGCCGGCCGGCACCGGCTGCGGATACCACAGGCTATGCCGGCATAGCGGCAGCCATGAGCGAACTGGTCGGAGAGTTCAGCCGCGAGGTGGCCCAGGCCCTACAGAGCATCCGGCGGCAGTAGCGGCGCGACGGCCTTTTTCCAGACCGCGTAGCCGGCGCCGGTCAGGTGCAGCCCGTCGTTGGTGAAATCGGGGTTGAGCTTATCGCCCTCCACCGTGAACAACGGGTAGAGGTCCACGAACACGGCGCCGTAGTCGCCGGCCATACGCCGCAGCACTATGTTGATGTTCTTTATCTGAGCGCCCTTGTCCGTGTGGTCGGGAAATATCGGGAAATCCGGGTTTACGGGCAGCAGGCTCTGCAGATAGAGCGTCGTTTCCGGAGACTTTTTTCTAATCCTCCGTATTATGCTCTTGATGTTGGCCAGGATCTCCTTCTCGGTCAATCCCCGCGCCAGGTCATTGATGCCGATCATGAGGAAGATCTTGGCCGGCTTCGACTCTACCACCTCGCCCAGCCGGTCCAGCACCCCTTGGGTCACATCACCGCTGATGCCCCGGTTCTTGATCAAGGGATTGTGGAACATCTCGCTCCAGTTGCCGCCGTCGGTGATGCTGTCCCCCAGGAAGACGATCTCTCCCCTGTCATCGGGCAGGAGCTGGAAATGACCGGCCCGCTGGTGCCAGTAGAGCGAGTGCTGACTCCCGCTCTGTTCCTGCGCTGCGCCCGGTCCCCCGATCACAATCAGGGCGAAGGCCGGAGCCGCCAGGGCCATACAGAGCAGCAGAGGCAAAACGCGGCATTTTCGATTCATGTTTCTCTCTCCCGATCCCTCTCTTCCGTGTATACCACAGCCGCCCGGACCGGTCAATCTAAGGTGGATGGGCCCCGATTGCTGAAGAAGCATCTTCAATCCCAAGATGATGAGTTATGAATGTGTGTTTTATGAAAGCTGATCAGGGCGACATCGTAGGCTCCTGCCTCTCTTCCCGGCCGGGAAGATAGGTGAACATGAAATTTGGGATGCTTGCGATCCCAGGGGTGCGATTGCCAGAACAGGCCCGCACTGCTATAATGAGGTGTTCCAATTCGGAGATGAAAGAGGAGAATCAAATGAAGAAATGGATGACTTTTCTGCTGGTGCTGTGCATCGCACTTACGCTTTCAGCCAAGAACGAATACATCGGCCAGAACGCCTATCACAACGACGGGGGACAGATCAACATCGCAGCGGATGCCGTGCTGGTGATCCGGGACCTCAAGAGCCCGTACACGCCTTTTTACCTGTTCTTCGGCGCGGACAAGGATGTGGAGGCCACCATAAGCCGGGACAGCGTGATCCTGGTCCACAACGGCCAGGAACACAAGATGCCGTCCCTGGCTGAGCTCCGCAGCAACTACAACCGGGACAACCGCGACCTCGGGACCTACCTGCGGATGGGCAAACAGGCGCTGATCACGTCCAAGCTGAGGGGCTACGACTTCCAGGATAACGTGGATTTCTTCCCGGGACGGACGGAATCCATGATCCACACCCAGGAAGGGTCGATCTCGAGCAACATCGGATTCTTCACCCGGGTGTACTTCAAGAACCCGGGATTCGAGGAAGGGGATATCATCACGATCAAGGTCAGCGACAAGGACGACCCCTCGATCAGCGGATCCATCGAGATCATCCTTAAAGACCGGTGGGGCGAGAAAGAGAAATAGGCATGAAAGCCAGAAAGGCCTGCCTGGGGCTCTTCGCCATGGCCTTGGGCCTGGGGCTCCCGCTCCTGGGTCAGGCCGCAAAAGACACAGAGCCGGACCGCGTGGAGGTCCAGCACATCCTGATCTCATTCAAGGGAGCCGATGAGCGAGTCAAGGCCGCCCGCAGCCAGGAAGAGGCCGAGACCCTGGCCAAGGAGCTCCTGTTCCGAGCCCGGCAGGGAGAGGACTTCGATAAAATGATGAAGGAGTACTCGGACGACACCGGAGAGGGCATCTACCGCATGTCCAACGCCGGTGTGCAGCCCGACGGGTCCCAGGGGGAAATGGCCCGTCACCGCATGGTCAAGTCATTCGGCGATGTGAGCTTCGCTCTTGAGGTGGGAGAGGTCGGCATGGCGGCCTATCATCCTCAGAGAAGCAAATTCGGCTGGCACATCATCAAGCGGCTCAAATAGATCCTGAGGATGCGGGCTGCCGCCTGTACTTGAAGACAAGATAAAGGCAGGCCGCCGCCGTCCATATATAACCGACCGTCTTCAGGTTCACGGCCTGCGCCCAGACGTTCCATGCTTTGGGAACCAGGTCCGAGTAGAACAGGGGGACCAAGGCCAAAGCCCCCGCCCACAGCACCCAGTAGGCCGCTCGCTGGGAACCCGAGTCCAGGGCCTCTATCCCGATCAGGAAGATGGCGGCCGCGGCCAGGATGGATGTGGGCGATTCACTCAGATACGAGAAGAGCAGGATGTAGAGGACGTTCACGGGGAGAAGGAACCTGTACAGAAGCCAGTCCTTCTTGCCGCGGAAGAGATACAGGGTCGTCAATGCGATGGCCGCCCCCACCAGCAGGGCCAGCGGTTCGCGCCACCAGGAGGACCAGCCCAGGTGCAGCTCCAGGAAGCTTGCCAGGTCCAGCATGTCCAGGCTGCGGGTCTGGTCCCAGGACATGAGCCCGGCCCACTGCTGTAGCAGCTCGAGGTTGCGGCCCCACCCGACGACCGCTGCGGGCAGGGTGAACCAGAGCACGAGTCCTCCCCAGAACGCCGCCCAGTATTTCTTCCTGAATCCCAACAGGAGACACAGCCCCAGCGTGAAGGGGAAAAGCTTGAGGTTGGCGGCCAGGGAAAGCAGCAGCCCGGAGCGGACTGGCTTGTCCTCCGCATACTGCGCCGCCGCCAGCAGCATGAGCCCGAAGATGCCGGCATTCACCTGGGCGTTCTGGATGGCCACGGTGGTGTCGAAGATGATGGAAAAAAACGCTACCAGGAGATACGAGGTCCGCAGGTCGAGCGGGCAGCCCGCCGATCGAGCCCAGCGCCAAAATCCCCAGAAGAACAGCCAGTACTGGAAGAAAATGAACAGGAAGAGTCCGACCTCATCCCCGAGCAGAGAAAAGGGTACCGTCAGGAGTCCGGCCAGGGGGCTGTACTTGAAAAAATCCAGGCCCGGCTGGGGGGCATAGGGATTATTCCCTCCCAGGATGTTCCCCACGGCATTCGTCACCACGCTGTAGTTCAGAGGCTTCTTGACCACGGCCGTATGCAGGCAGATCCCAGCCGTCAGGATCAGGAGGAAGATCAGGCCCCAGCGTCTCTGTGCGGATGTCATGACCGGTCCTTTAGGCATATACCATACCGCCGGTCCAGGGTCAACGCCCCGCTCGCATGCGGGGGCCGATTGCGCTCAGGCCGCAATTGTCGTATTGTGGATAGTTCACACCATGCCTAGAGAAAAAGATCCTCCGGCGAAAAAATGCCTGTCTTGGGCTCTCTGGATCGGGATTTTCTGCCTGTTTCTGGCCGCCCCGCTGCCGGCCCAGAAGCCATGGGTCCGGATCAGCATCGGCATGGCTCACGCCGCAGGCATCAAAGAGACACTGGAAGCCCCCGCAGAATTCCAGCCATACGTGGCCCTGGGAGACCAGAGGGCCTTCGGGTGGGGAGAGGCCATTACAATGGAGTTCGGTGTCTTCATCACCCCCCGTTTCAGCCTGAGCCTGGGCACCGGATACTCCCGTCACAAGCTCGATGGACAGAAGAGCCCGTTCCCCACTAAGGAATATATGGACTCGGAGGGCGCAACGGGCCGGGAGGATTTTTACACCGTGGTACCAGGGATCGAACTCGAGATCATGCCCTTCTTCCTCAACGCAAGCTACCAGATCCCGCTGCGGGGCAGGGTCGCGGCCAACCTCCTGGCCGGGGTGACGTATTATATGGGGACCTTGGAAAGCAAAGCAGAGTGGGATTCGTATCACATGTTCCTCGATCGCACATACCTCACACTCTGCGACCTTAAAACCCTGGGATTCCATGTCGGCGGGGGGTTCGATGTGACGGTCTCAAAACACCTGGCCCTTACGCTCGAGGGCCTCTACCGGGGCGCGGTGTTCGAAGAATTCAAGGACTGCCAGGTTCAGGATTCTCATTTTCCTATTGGCGACCCGGACGGTGACCTGTTCCCGGAATTCGCCTACACCATCCATGAAGTGAGCCTCACCGGGATCAGTCTCCAGGCCGGGATCAAGCTGCTATTCTGACAGATTTCCCCTCAGCCCTACCTTCCTTGCGGGCCTCTCCTCCGGAGCAGCAGGGCCGAACCCAACAACAGAAGCATGACCATACTGATGACATAGATGGTCATCCTTTGGGGAGAGGCCCGATCGATCCCAGGGAACAGGACCCATATGACACTGGATGACGCATTGAA
>JAUXEH010000133.1 GCA_030620655.1 Candidatus Aminicenantota bacterium
ATATAAACTGTCATTGCGAGCGATAGCGAAGCAATCTCTTTTAAAGATGAGATTGCCACGTCGCATCGCTCCTCGCAATGACAAAATAATACGTCACCGAAATTACGAACCAGAGCACTTAGGTTCAGAGAGGAAAATATAACTTTTTTAGGGGTTATGCAAATGGTTTTAGCAAATCCTACTGCTATGGCTCATCTTCTAATTAAACAATGGGATGCTTCTCACCCCGGTAATCGGGATTGGGCTTCGGCAGCTTTGCCTGGAGGCTTTGGAGCCAGCGGTCCAAATGGTTTTGCAGCGTGCGGACTTTGTCCGGAAACCTGCCGGCAAGATCGATCTGTTCGCCGATGTCTTCCCGGATGTTGAAGAGCTCACACCGTGGGTCCTCATAATGCCGGATCAGCTTCCAGTCTCCCTCCCGTATGACGCTGTAGGGCGTTAGCCTCCCGCCCCACCAGTAATGGGGAAAATGCCAGCAGAGGGTGGTACGCGGAAGGGATCTTCCACCGCGCAGCAGAGGCACCATGTCTATGCCGTCCAGAATCCTGTCCCGCGGCAGCGGTGCTCCGGCAATGTTACAGAGAGTAGGGAAAAGGTCCTGGCTGCACACCGGAATCGAACAGGTGGATCCTGATTCGATCTTTCCAGGCCAAGCGATAATCCAGGGGACACGGATCCCTCCCTCGTACGGGAAGCCCTTGCCGCGCCGGAGGGGAGAATTGTCCGTGGCCTGCCCTCCGTCCACGTTTACGTGGCTGGCGCCGCCGTTGTCGGAGGTGAAGACAATGAGGGTACGGCCGGTTAGATCCAGCTCCTCCAGGGTCGAAAGAATCGTCCCCACGGCCTGGTCCACGCTCTCCACCATCCCGGCATAGGTGGGGGATGTCTGGTTGGTTTTGGGTTTGTTGGCATATTTGTCCCTTAGATCGGCCTTAGCCTGGATCGGCGTGTGGACGGCGTAATGGGCCATGTACAGGAAAAAGGGCTGGTCCTTGTGACGGCGGATAAAAGCGGCCGCCTCCGCGACCTCCCGGTCTGTTAGGTACTCTCCCGGTCTGCGGGGCGGCAGGGTGGGGATGGAAGCGCGGTTTTCATTCCTGTAAGGATCGAAATAGCTGGGAGGGCTTCCGTATTCGTTGCCTCCTATATTGTAGTCGAACCCTTGTTTTTCCGGCCACCAGGGTTCGTACCCCAGGTGCCATTTCCCGACATGACAGGTTGTGTAGCCTACAGCCTTAAGCGCCTCGGCCAGCGTGACCTCATCATGGTCCAGCCAGAGCTTGTTGATCGGAGTGGCCAGCTTTCGGTCGGGCCAGCTCTCATACCCCTCGGGCGTTTTCTTATTAGCAAGGGCCTGTGTTTTCAGTCGATGTGTGGGATGGATCCAGTCGGTAATCCCAAGGCGGGCCGGGTGCCGGCCGGTCAAGACCGCCGCCCGGGTGGGGGAGCATACAGCGCAGGCGGCGTAACCCTGGGTGAATTTCATGCCGGACGCACACAACCGGTCGATGTTCGGGGTTTCATAATAGCGGCTTCCAAAGCATCCCAGATCGGTCCAGCCCAGGTCGTCCACCAGGATCAGGACGATGTTGAGTTTTTGAGGGATCTGATCCCCGGCGTTCCTGGGCAGGATCGAGGCTGCCAGGGCGAATTGACCGGTTTTTTTGATGAATTGACGCCTGTCCATGACTGACTTCTTATTACCACAGCCCATGTCAGGGGTCAACTCGATTTACGCTCCGACAACAACCCGATTTACGCTCCGACAACTGCAAACACTCGAAAAATAAGCAGTTAATGGCTTAGAGAGGCACGAAATATCGCTTAGATGCGATATTTTGGGCCCAAAATCGCGGTTTTAAGTGAATTTTTCCCTGCGGACAGTCTGAGGTACGAGCAGAATCTTGTATTGAGTAATCCTCTCTAATCGGGTTATACTGAAGCAAAGGTCACAAATGCTCGACTATACCAGGAAGGAGAATTCCATGTTTAAGAAATCCACGGGTCTTTTATTGATCGTTTTGCTGGCAATTCCATGTCTTGCCATCGCCCAGGAATCCGCGGAACCAGTTCTCCAGAAGGGGGATGTGGAACGCTTCATCAAAACCTTTCCGGTGTTCAAGGTGGAGCTCGAGAAACTGGGCATGAAGTATGAGGCGGAGGAGGGGGATTACACCGTTCCCGAAGCTTTCCAAGCCAGCGCCGAGTTCACTGCGCTTCTGAAAAAGCACGGCTGGGACGAGAATTTTTTTATGAAGATGGGGACCATTTTTATGGGTTACGTCTCGCTGGTGCACAAGAAGGAAATGCAGCAGCTGGATCCCGAGATCGAGAAGGCGATCAAGGAGATCGAGTCCACCGCCGGAGTGTCGGAAGCCATGAAAAAACAGATGGTCGAACGCCTCAGGGCCACCCAGAAGATGATGGGAGGCCAGCAGGGCGCCATGCAGAATAGCGTACACGAGGCCGATCTTGAGCTGATCCGTCCCATGATCCCGGAGCTGAGAAAACTCTTCGAAGACGAGGATTGATTCTCGGCGCCTAAAAGCCAGTATTATAAGGGGGAGTATTCCATACAGGTCGTACGCTGGCTGCTGGCGGGAATTCGGCATCGGGGACCACAGGAAAATCCTCTCCTCAAGTCCGCTCCTGATGGCGGCAGCATGCTGGTGTCCCTTTTGAGTTAATTTCCTACATTGTAGTAAAAAAAAAGCTTGACATCCCGGTTTATATATACTACGTTGTAGGAAAAAAGAGGCGAACATGACCAAGAAATTCATCTCCCGTTCCGAGGAATACATCCTGCTGGCCATCGTGCGGCTCCGCGAGAGTGCCTACGGCGTGGCCATCCGCAACCGGCTCAAGCAGGACACAGGCGAGACCTGGGCCTTCGGCGCCGTGCACGTCATGCTGAGCAGGCTCGAGAAAAAGGGGCTGCTGGAATCCTACCTGGCCGAGCCCACTCCCCAGCGAGGCGGCCGCAGCAAGCGGATCTACACCATGACCTCCCTGGGGAAGCAAACCCTGGGCCAGATCAAAAAGGTCCAGGACAGGGTGTGGTCCGACATCTCGGAGTTTTCCACGGTGGAGTGAACATGACACCCGAAGACACCTACATTCGGCCGCCCCGGTTCTCGGAGTGGCTCCTCAAACGGATGTTTCCGGAAAAGGGCGTCTACACCCTGGTCGGCGACGTGGCGGAGACTTTTCAGCACTTATATCTTGAAAAAGGGCGCCGCCCCGCCCGCTTCTGGTACAGGGTGCAGCTCGTCAAGGCCGTTCCCGCCTTTGTAAAAGACTTTTTCTACTGGAGATTCACCATGCTCAGAAGTTACGCCAAGCTTGCGTACAGGCACATGATAAGACAGAAGGGCTATTCCTTCATCAACATCGCCGGCCTGGCCATCGGTATGGCCTGCACCATCCTGATCCTGCTTTGGGTCCGGGACGAGTTAAGCTTCGATCGTTTTCACGCGCACAAAAGGGATATCTACCGCGTGACGTGTATCGGCACCGAGACAAGTTTTTTCGGATCCCCGGCCCCCTTCGCACCGGCCATCATAGCCGAGATCCCGGAAGTCGAGGATGCTGTACGTATCATGAAGGCGCCGCGCTTTGTGTTCAAACGAGGCGAAAAAGCGTTCTACGAAGACAACGGGATATCTGCGGACCCCTCTTTTTTTGACATTTTCTCCTTTGAGGTCTTGAAAGGCGACCCGAAATCTGCCTTTGCCTTCCCTTTCAACATCGCCCTGACCGAGAGCCTGGCACGTAAATATTTCGGTGATGAAGATCCCATAGGCGAATCCATCCAGCTGGAGGGCCGGGCAGACATCCGGGTGGCGGCGGTCATGGCGGACGTCCCGGCTAACTCTCACCTCCAGTTCGACTATGTGCTCCCCCACAAGCTCGTCCGCTGGTGCGGTTTGAAATGGGGGGATTTCAATTTCATGACCTACATCCGGGCCTCCGCCACGAGGGACGAGGGCCTGCTGATCCAAAAGCTGAACGACGTTTCCGAAAAACACGGCTGCCCTCAGATCGTGGAGAAGCAGCTGACATTCTCTCTCCAGGCCCTGCCGGACATCTACTTGAATCCGCTCGGAAATTATGACATACCTCTCGGTAACAAGAGGTATGTGGTCCTGTTTTCCGTCATCGCTCTGTTCATCCTGTTCATCGCCTGCGTGAATTACATCAACTTGTCCACGGCCCGGGCGGAGAAACGGGCCCGTGAGGTCGGTCTGCGCAAAGTGGTGGGTGCAGCCCGGGTCCAGGTGATCAAGCAGTTTTTCGGCGAATCCCTAATTATGGCATTACTCTCTCTTTTCCTCGCGGTGATGTCTGCCTGGCTGCTCATGCCGGTCTTCAACGGATTAACCGGCAAGAGCCTGTCGTTTGATATCTTCGATCCTATGGTCCTCCTGGGGCTCCTCGGCATCACCTGCCTGGCTGGTCTCCTCGCAGGGCTCTATCCGGCCCTGTATCTCTCTTCCTTCGAGCCCATCAATGTGCTGAGGAATAACCTCATGGCGCGGTCCTGGCTCACGGGGCCGTCGAATCGGCAGGCCCGCAAGGGCTCGCTGCGGCGCATCCTGGTGGTCGCCCAGTTCTCCCTCTCCATCATCCTGATCCTCGCCACCATGGTCATCTACAACCAGCTGAGCTTCATGCGGGACAAAAGCTGGAACTCCGGAGGCGATGTCATGCTCCACATCCCCTTCAAGGACAATCTTCCTGCCAAATATGACCTGGTCAGGAACGAGCTCCTGAAGCATTCTGGGATCTCTGCGGTCGCGGCCAAGGATGTGGTGCCCACCTCTCTCCGCAACAACACCTCGGGAGTGGGCTGGGAGGGGAAGACCGAGGATCAGTCCGGCATCCACATGGAGACCACACGCGTGGATTTTAACTACTTCCCGACCATGGGCATGGATATCGTCGCAGGCCGGGGCTTTTCACAGGAATTCCCGGGTGATGTCGGCAAGGCCTTTATCCTGAACGAAGAGGCCGTGCGCATAGCCGGAATCGAGGCCCCGGTCGGAAAACGGTTCCGTCTCTATGGGAATGTCGGTACAATCGTGGGCGTTGTCGAAAACACGTATTTCCACTCGCTGCGCACGGTCCTCAGAGCCCAGGTCTTCTATCTCTTCACGGATCTCGCCCGCCAGAGTTCCGGAGGAGTGGTGCTCATCCGCGTGAAGGCTCCTCAGGGCCTCAATGACCTTCAGGAGACCATCGCGCGCATTGAGAATGCCTGGCTGGGAGTGAACTCGGTCGCTCCCTTTGAGTATCGCTTCCTGGACGAGACCATCGCGGCCCAGTATGGGAATGAGCGGCGTTTGGGGCGCCTCTTCGGTTACTTCGCCTTCTTAGCCGTATTCATCTCGTGCCTAGGACTCGTGGGGCTGGCCTCCTTCCTGGCCGAACTACGGACCAAGGAGATCGGGATCCGCAAGGCGCTGGGTGCCGGCCTCCGGGATATCGTGGGCATGCTGTCCCGGGATTTCACGCTCTGGGTGCTGGCCGCCAACCTCATCGCCTGGCCCGTAGCCTGGCTCGTCATGCGCCGCTGGCTGCAGAATTTCGCCTACCGGACACCGATCACCTGGTGGATCTTTCCGGCTGCCGGTGCGATCGCCCTGGTGATCGCCTGGGCCACTGTCAGCCTGCAGACGCTGCGGGCCGCCCGATCCAATCCCGTCGACGCCCTGCGTTACGAATGAGACAGCCGGGCAGGCTTATACATCGGCCCGGTGAATTTCCCCAGCGAGAAAATTCACCTTATTCCTCGGCTCGCTCTTCTCTTCGAGAAACCGTGCCCGCTCGCCTCCGGATGGCCTCTGTTTCAGCCCGCCCGGCTGTAGGGCAAAAGAGAATCATCTGGGAATGCGTTTCTTGCCCTCAGTGATTGACGCTGTGAGAGCGCTGTGATATTTTTCACGGAATGACTCCTCGGTTTCTCGAAGCGATCATAATCTTTCATGTAAGGGGCGACTCCCATGAAACCTAAACCGTACTTTTCGGCATTCGTTCTCATGATTCTCTGGGTGGGCGGGCTGACTTCCGCCCAGGAGGCGAAGAGCCCGCTGCTTGACTCCTGGGAGCAGTATCTCGAGCATAAGAACAGCTCCGAGTTCAGGCTCGAGTGGATCTCCCTCGGTCCTGTCATGAATTCCGCGCGTGTAGAGGCGATCCAGTGCGACCCCTCCCGTCCCGGGACCTGGTATGTGGCCTTCGGATCAGGCAACCTCTGGAAGACCGTCAATCACGGGCTGAGCTGGAAGCCCATCTTCGAAAACCAGCCGGCCCTGGGTATCGGCGACATCGCCCTGGCCCCCTCCGATCCCGACATCATCTGGCTGGGATCGGGTGAGAGCCTGAAGAAAGCCCGCAACTTCACCATGCCCGGTGTGGGGGTCTTCCGTTCCGACGACGGGGGCGAGACCTGGACCAACACCGGGCTCCCTGACTCCTATCACATCGGGGAGATCGCCGTTCACCCCAAGGATCCCGATGTGGCCTTCGTGGCGGTCCAGGGGCATTTCTGGTCCACCAATCCCAACCGGGGCCTGTACCGGACCCTGGATGGCGGCCGGACCTGGGAACACGTCCTCTATGTCGGCGAACGGGTGGGCGCCAACGACGTGGTGATCGCACCCTCGGACCCGGATGTCGTGTATGTCTCCATGTGGGAGAACAACCCCGGGATCTCAGGCCCCGAGAGCGGCGTGTACCGGAGCGACGACGGCGGCACGACATGGGCCCGCCTCAGGGGAGGACTGCCCGACGGCCCCAAGACCGGGCGGATCGGACTGGCTGTCTCCTGGAGCGATCCCGACAAGGTTTATGCCCTGGTGGACAACCTGAGCAAGGACAGGGAGCTGGCGGCCGAGGTCTATCAGACCCTGGATGGGGGAAAGGGCTGGAAAAGGACGCATGCGGAGGAGCTGTACATCTTCCCGGGGATCGGCTGGTACTTCACGGACTGTTATGTGAATCCCCAGGACGACGATGAAGTCTTTGCCCTGGGCGTGCGCATGGCCCACAGCACGGACGGCGGCAAGACCTTCACGCTCGTGGGGGGCGATGTCATGCACCTCAATCCCAATCCGGCCGACCCGCTGCACCTGGACCACTGCGAGCTCTGGATCAACCCGCTAAATCCCGATCACCTGGCCCTGGGAAACGACGGCGGCTTGTATGTCAGCTACGACAAGGGCGGCTCCTGGCTTCACTACAACAACCTGCCGGCCGGTGAGTTCTATGACATCTCCGTGGACAATCAGGATCCCTATCTCGTGTACGGCGGCACCCAGGACGACTCCTCGGTGTACGGCCCGTCCCGGGAGTGGAAGCCCAAGTATCCGGACGGGTGGAAATATGTGTGGGTGGATGCCTGGGCCGGCGGCGATGGGTGCGTGACCATCCCCGACCCGGTCGACCCGAACACGGTGTATTCCTCGTCCCAGAACGGCGGGATATTCCGCAAAGACATGCGGGCGGACCGCTCCCAACGCATACGACCCCGGCTGGCCAAGGACCACCCGGGCGAGCTCAGGTATGCGTTCGTCGCCCCCTATTTCATCTC
>JAUXEH010000190.1 GCA_030620655.1 Candidatus Aminicenantota bacterium
ATGTCCGGCTTTCCATGCAGCTGCACAAGATCATCGCCATGCCCTGACCCTCAACCGGCCTCGGCATGATGCTCCTGGTCAGGCCATTGGACCCGGTGCTGCAATCTCGGTCCGTGAATAACTCAGGTGCCTGAATCATTCAGGCTAACCTGGATAATTCACGAGTCGAGTTTGCTGTAGATGGTAGGCGCGGTGGGTGAAGCTGTGGTCGTCCACCGCGAACCCGCCGCAACACCCCAGATATAGTGAAATCGGCTCGCTCGGAGAGGAAAAAATGTCGACCCTATTTGTGTGCTCACCAAAGAATCTCACGTAATCCATTGATATTACATGTATTTTTTTTGAAATATCGACATTTTTTATGAATTATTCAGGCTAAGAATTTTCCCGGGGATAATGAGCCTCTATGATGGAACTCATGCCGCCCCGGGGATTGAACTCCCCGATCACAGTGGCGCGGGCCGGCCGGCAGGCGGCGACCACATCCTCCAGTATCCGGTTGACGGCGTTCTCGTAAAAAATCCCGAGATTCCGGTAGGCCAGGAGATACAGCTTCAGCGATTTGAGCTCCAGGCATTCCTTCTGCGGCACGTAGGATATGGTCAGGGTCCCGAAATCGGGGAGACCGGTCTTGGGGCAGACCGAGGTGAACTCCGGGATCTCGATCGTGATCTTATAATCCGGGAACTGGTTGAGGAAGGTCTCGATTTCCGGCAGTTTCTTTTTCAGGCCGGCTCGGGCCGCGTCCTTGTATTCACGGGTCATGGGTCCCTCCTTGGACCGGAATTAGAAAGTGCTGTCTTCTAGAAGTATAACTCAACTTATCAATAAAAAAAACTTGACATTCCGGGTGGATGAGGGCATATTGCTATTGATAACGGTTTTCATTATCATTACAGGAGACACATGCGCGGACCCGGGAAATGGCAGCACAGGCTACACGGGCACGGCGCGCGCTGGACAGCCCCGCGGAGCGCCATCCTGGAGCTTCTCAGCCGCTCGTCGAAACACATGAGCGCCAAGGATGTCTACGGCTCCCTCAACCGGACCCATCCCGGTTTGGGACTGACCACGGTCTACCGGACCCTGGACCTCCTGGTACGGATGGGATTATTGAACAAGCTGTCCTTCGGCAGCGGAGAGAGCCGGTATGAATTCAGGTCGGGGGATGAGGAAACACACCATCATCATCTGATCTGCATGCAATGCGGCAAGATCATCGATTACACGGATTTTGTGGACGAGGAACTTAAGCTGATCAAGAAGACCGAGGACGCCCTGACCAGGAAACACGGCTTCAAGATCACCGACCACAACATCGAGTTCCTGGGCATCTGCCCGGAATGCAAAGGTTAAGAGAAGTTAAAAAAGGAGGTGAACACTATGCCGAGAGGAAACCAAACAGGACCGCGGGGCACAGGGCCCCGCACCGGACGGGCCATGGGCTACTGTGCCGGTTACGACACACCCGGCTACATGCAGCCCGGACCGGGAATGGGATTCGGGCAGGGTTTTGGCTTCAGGCGCGGATCGGGAATGGGATTCGGCTGGGGCCGCGGCCTGCGCCGCCCCTGGGACATGGGCGCCTACGGGTCTTACCCCTATGCCCCTCCGCAACCCGCACCGGAAGATGAACTCCGGGTGCTCAAGGAGGAGGCCGACGCCCTCGCCCGCCATCAAGAACAGCTCACCAGGCGAATTGACGAACTCGAAAAGAAGGACTAGAATACCGGACTGACCAAGATCGGAAACAAGATCGTAAAGGAGACATCATGAAGTTTGCGATATCCACGGAGGGCGGAAACGTATCCGCGCATTTCGGACGCTGCCCGACATACACACTCGTCAACATCGAATACGGCAAGATCGTGGCCCGGGAAGAGATCCCCAACCCGGGCCACCAGCCCGGTTTCCTGCCGGGCTACCTGGCGGAAAGGGGAGTGGAATGCATCATCACCGGCGGCATGGGCCCCCGGGCACAAGATCTCTTTGCACAGAATAACATCACATCCTACATAGGCGTACAAGGCCCCATCGAAGACATCTTGGAGAAATTCCTGAAGGACGAACTGGAACCCGGTGAAGACCTCTGCGATCACCCTCATGGAGATGGCCACCAACTCCAGGGAGCCCCGCAGGCGGCTCAGGAGACGATCCCTCCGGGAGCCAAGATCTGCCTGTCCGCCACGGACAAGGGGGTGGATTCGGACATCGACCCGCGTTTCGGCCGGGCTCCCTATTTTCTCATCCTGGATCCGTCGGCCCAGCAGATCGAGGTCGTGAGGAATCCCTACCTGGAGGACGCCCAGGGCGCCGGCATCCGCGCAGCCCAGATGCTGGTGGACAAGGGCGTGCGCATCATCCTGACCGGACAGGTCGGGCCCAAGGCCGACCAGGTCCTCAGCGCCGCCGGCGTCCAGATCATCAGCGGGGCCTCAGGCACGATCAGGGAGGCCATCCAGAACTTCGCCCGGGGAGTGACCTGATGCCCGAGGAAAAAGACCAGCAGAAGATCACACAGACCCTGGAGAAGATCAAGCACCGCCTGCTGGTGTTCAGCGGCAAAGGAGGGGTGGGCAAGAGCACCGTGGCCGCCAACCTGGCCCTGGCCTTTGCCAAGAAAGGCATGAAGGTCGGGCTCCTGGATGTGGACATCCACGGCCCCAACCTGGCCAAGATGCTGGGGATGGAAGACCGCCGACTCGAGGTATCGGGCGAGGGCATCCAACCCGTGACGGTGAACGATAACCTCAGCCTCATCTCCATGTCGTTCCTGCTGCAGGATCCCAACCTGCCCATCATCTGGCGGGGGCCCATGAAGATGAAGGCCATCCAGCAGTTCCTGGGCGATGTCCTGTGGGGAGAGCTGGACTGGCTGATCATCGACTCTCCCCCCGGCACCGGCGATGAGCCGCTGTCCGTGGCGCAGCTCATCCCGGCCACGGGCGCCGTGGTCGTGACCACGCCCCAGGAGGTCTCGCTGCTGGACTCGCGCCGCGCCGTGGCCTTCGCCCAAAAGCTGAACCTCGTCCTCGTGGGCATCATCGAGAACATGAGCGGCATGTCCTGCCCGCACTGCGGCGGACAAATCGACCTGTTTAAGAAGGGAGGCGGGGAGGCGGCGGCCAAGGACCTGGCGGTACCGTTCCTGGGCGCGATTCCCATTACTCCCGAGATCGTGACCCTGGGGGACGCGGGCAAGTCCTTCCTGGACAGCCATCCGGATTCTGAGGCCAGCAAGGCCTTCCAGGCGATCGTGGAGAAGATCCTGAAGACCGCAAAGGCTCGAGAGGCGACGACATGAAAAAGATCGGCATCATCATCTGCGGCCGCTATCAGAACTGCGGGGGCGGCAAGTGCCTGCGGGCGCTGCGCGAGCGCGTGGGTGCGTTTTCCATCTATCCCAAAGACGAAGACTTGGAGCTGGTGGGATATTCCTTCTGCGGGGGATGCCCCGGCGGCAACGTGGAATACGTTCCGGAGGAGATGATCAAGAACGGGGCGGAGGTCATCCATCTGGCCACCGGCCTGGTGGTGGGATACCCCCCCTGCCCCCGTATCCGTCACTTCAAACAGTTCATCGAGAGCCGCTACGGCATTCCCGTGAAGATCGGAACCCATCCCATCCCGTTAAAGTACATGCAGGCGCACGCCGATCTGCCGTTCTGGAAACAGAGCAACATGGAGCAGCTGGCAGGGGACCTGATGAGGGAAGACCCGGCCCTGCAGGAGGACTACAACTGATGACCGGCACCAGCCATGCCCATCTATGAATACTCCTGCGGGAAATGCGGGCAGACGTCCGAATTCATCCTGTCGAGCCGCAGCGTTCCAGGAGACCTGGAGTGTCCCGAATGCGGCAGTCGGGATCTACGCAAACTCATCTCCAGCCTGGGCAGCGTTTCCGTTTCATCCCTGCAAAGATCGGGGAATACCTGCTGCGGCCGCACCGAGCGCTGCGACACACCGCCGTGTTCTGTCGATGGTAGCTGCCGAAAGGACTGATCCTAACCAGCGAATCAATTCTGTTCTGTACAAAGGAGAAATCTCGTGAAAGACCAAAATAATCTTGATATCCCGACCGCCGTCATACATGCCGGGCAGCATCCCGACCCGGCCTACGGCGGTGTCAGCATGCCCATCTATCAATCGTCGACCTTCGTATTCAAGGATGCCGCCCAGGGCGCGGCCCGTTTCGCCGGCAGGGAAGACGGCTACATCTACACCCGCATCGGAAACCCAACCACCAGGGCCTTCGAGGACAACATCGCCTATCTGGAGCACGGCTACAGGGGGCTGGCCACCGCCACCGGCATGGCGGCCCTGTCCACCCTGCTGATGGCCCTGCTCGACCGGGACGCACACATCATCGGCACGGACGCAGTCTACGGACCCTCACGAATGCTGGTCGAGGTCTTTTTCGCAAAATTCGGCGTGGAATTCGATTACGTCGACACTTCGGACCTCGACAAGATCAGGGCCTGCATCCGGCCCAACACACGAGTCCTCTTCGTCGAGACACCGGCCAATCCGACCATGAGCATCAGCGACATACGGGCCTGCGCCGAACTGGCCCACGAACACGGCATCACCTTCATGGTGGACAACACCTTTGCCAGCCCCATCCTGCAGAATCCCCTTGACCTGGGTGCGGATGTCGTCTACCACAGCGTGACCAAATTCATCAACGGGCACAGCGATATCTGCGGCGGCGTCATTGTCCCCAAGACCCGGGAGCTCTTTGACCGGATCAACCAGGCCCTGGTCTACAACGGCGGCACCATGGACCCGCACCAGTCCTGGCTGGCCCTGCGCGGTGTGAAGTCCCTGGCTCTGAGGGTCGAAAAAAGCCAGGAGAACGCCATGAAGCTCGCCCCATACCTGGAGGAACACCCCAAGATCGCCTGGGTCAACTACCCGGGCCTGCCCTCGCATCCCCAACACGAGCTGGCGAAAAAGCAGATGCGCGGCTTCGGGGCTTTGCTGTGCTTCGGGCTGAAGGGCGGATTCAAAGCCGGGGAAACCATGATCAATTCCATGGAACTGGCGGCCCTGGCCGTTTCTTTGGGCGGGCTGGAGTCTCTCATCCAGCACCCGGCCAGCATGACCCATGCCGCCATTCCCCGGGAAAAACGCGAGCAGGCCGGAATCACCGATGAGCTGGTGCGTTTGTCGGTCGGATGTGAGAGCTATAAGGACCTGAGGGCCGACCTGGAGCAGGCACTGAACAAGGTGGAATAGGCGACGGGCCGGGCCGCAGACATCCTGGACGACCGGGATAAGGAGGATGAGGACCCATGAAAAAAACCAACTGGAAATACCTGGTCGACGTCCTGATGTTCCTGGCCATGATCGGGATCATCCTGATCGGCCTGCTGCTGGCCTTTATCCTCAAGGAAGGGCCTGCGATCAAGGAGAGCGATAAGTTCTTCCTCGGCCTTCACCGGCATCAATGGACTCACATCCACCTCTACCTGTCTCTGGCCTTTACCGCGGCCCTGATTTTCCACCTGATACTGGAATGGAGCTGGATCAAGGGGAAATCCCAGAAGCTGTTCAAGGCGGCCTGGCGTCCCGCTCTGGGGCTGATCGTCACGGCGGCCGTGCTGCTTCCCTTCGCCTTTTGGGCGTTCCTGCCCAAGAACGCTCCCGAGTACTATGAATTCGGCTTTGGCCGGGGCCAGGGGCGCATGCAGGCCACCCTGGTGGAGCGGGACCGGCGGCTGCCGGCTCCCATCGAGGCCCCGGGCGGGCCCGCAGAGCCCTCCGTTAAGATTCGGGAGAGGCATACGGAAGAGAAGACCACGAGTGAGCAGGAGCATGAGACAAAACTGGTCAGCGGGCGCCTGGAAATCGACCAGTCGGAATTTGTGGTCACAGGGCGCATGACCCTTCGTCAGGTGGAGGCCAAAACCGGCATCACGGCCGGCCGCATCCTCGCCCAGATGGGGCTTCCCGGCCATCTTTCCCGGGCCGAGGC
>JAUXEH010000471.1 GCA_030620655.1 Candidatus Aminicenantota bacterium
CGATCCGCAGATCGGAGACGGCCCCGTCGACCCGTCTGAAGCTGAGGCCGTGGGCGAGGATCTTGGGCCCGGCGAGGACCTCCTGCAGCTGTTCCCCGGTGAGGGACATGCGCACAACACGGCTCCTCCAGCGGTGGATGCGGCACACATCCTCGATGGTCACGGAGCCGGGAACTATGCCGGAGTGGACCGCGTCCCGGTAAAAGAGGGCCGCCTCCGCCGGGAGGTTCTCGTGCAGGGCTTTGACGATGAAGTCACCCATGGGGCAGGGCCCTTCAGAGGGGAAGCCCAGCTCGATTTTGGAGACACACAGCACTTCCTTGAGCGGTTCGGCATGCTCCTCCAACAGCCCGGCGATCTCCGGATCCTCCTCGATCCCGGCCGTGACCGGGATCAGCCGCCCTTCTGTGCGGCCCAGGGTGAAGCTTCCGTCGGGATCCCGCTCCAGGTAGAGGTCGAGCCGGCCCACATGGATTCCGAAGAACCCGGCCTGGACGTAGATAACCTCTTTGCCGCCGGGACCGAGGATTTTTTCCGGCGTTCTTATATTATGATGGCTGTGCCCGCCCACGATGATGTCGATGCCCGGAACCTGAGCGGCCAGTTGGGCGTCCATTTTTTTCCCCAGATGCGTGAGGGCGATCACCAGGTCGACGTCCGCGCTCAGGTCCGGGATGTGCTTGAGGGCCTCTACCTCAGGGCGCTCCGATCTCAAATGCCAGGAGGCGGGATGATTCTCGTAGAAGAATCCCAAACCCAGGATGCCGATCCTGACGCCCGCGACCTCCTTGATTACAAAGGGTGGAAAGAGGCGTTCGCCGCTGTCCTTGATAAACACGTTGGCCAGGATGACGGAAAAATCCACGGCCGCCACATGCTGCATCAGATTGTCTATGCCGGTGTAGAATTCCCCGTTGCCCGGGACCATGACCTCGAATCCCATGGCATCCATGGCCAGCATGTCGACCCTGCCGCCGTAATAGACGGTCAGGGGGCCACCCCGGGAAAAGATGTCTCCCGCGTGCAGCACGAGTGTGCTATCCGGATTTTCGTTCCGGATCTCCTGGATGAGGGTCGCCATGCGGGCCGCACCTCCCACATCCCACTCCCCATCATGGTCATGGGGGTAGAGGTGGCCGTGGGTGTCGTTGACATGCACAATGACCAGGTGGATGCTCTCCGGGCGGGCCTGGATGTCGCATCCGCAAGAGAGGATCAGGGCCAGGCAGGGAAGGACAAACAGCACGGCCCTGCAGGCCCGCTTGATCGATCGCATGTCCCGTGGGGCTCCCATCTCTTTTCCCTATATTACCTAATCCATGTGTGTCAGAATGTCAAATAGAAAGCTCATGTGGTAAACATTGCCAAAACCGTGTTGATTTTTAGATCAGTCGGGTAAGCTGATAAGGAAGCCGTCCGGAGGCGAGCGGGCATGGTTCCTCGAAGAGGAGAGCGAGCCGAGGAATTAGGTGAGTTTCCTCGCTGGGGAAAATCACCGGGCTGAC
>JAUXEH010000238.1 GCA_030620655.1 Candidatus Aminicenantota bacterium
ATCCAAGAAATGGTAGGTTGGGTCGGCACTGCGTTATGTCGGGTCTCGCGGTGGTAAACCACAGCTTCTCCCTCCATGCCTGGTATCTGCACCAATCTCGACCCGTGAATAACCCTATTCAAAATATTTTTCTCTTGATTTGCACTCCAATTGTTATAAAAACCGACGATACAAATCCATTAACTCGTTTCTCCGTCAGGCTATTCTGGCATCAATCTTCAGGATCTTCAGCGAGGCCCAGGATGCATCCATGTATCTGTGACTGTATTTCTAAAGTCAGGTAATCTGGTTCGGAGGTCATCCGGAGGCGAGCGGGCATGGTTCCTCGAAGAGGAGAGCGAGCCGAGGAATAAGGTGATTTTCCTCGCTGGGGAAAATCACCGGGCCGACGAATCAGTTTGCCTGACTTTCTCTTTTAAAAGGGAGGTAAGTAGCATATAATACTTTCGCCTTGGAATTAATGAAGAGACAGCAGAAACGGACCGAACACCGAGCATGATTGAGCTGTATCACGTCTGGAAACAGTATCAGAAACCCCATTGGGCCCTCTCGGACGTCTCATTCCATGTCGAGAAAGGGGACTTCTGGTTCATCACAGGGCCGAGCGGATCGGGCAAGACCACCCTCCTCAAGATCATGTTTCGTGAGATTCTGCCTACACAGGGGCAGATCATCATCGACCGCCGCAATCTCCTGAAGATATCAGACCACAGGATCTACCAGCTGCGGCGTAAGATGGGGATCGTGTTCCAGGACTTCAGGCTGCTCTTCCACAAGAAGGTCTTTGATAACGTCGCCATCGTGCTCGAGATCCTGGGAGTCCCGCGGAAAGAGATCCGGCGCCGCGTCTTCAGCGCCCTGCGCATGGTCAATCTGCACAACAAGATGTGGGAGTATCCCCCACACCTGTCTTACGGGGAACAGCAGCGGGTGGCCATCGCCCGGGCCGTGGTCAACCATCCCACCATCATCCTGGCGGACGAGCCCACCGGCAACCTGGACACGGAGCTGGCTTTCGAGATCATGAGCCTGTTCCGCGAGATCAACAAGCGGGGGGCCACGGTGATAATATGCACCCATGACCGGGAGCTCATCCGGCATTTCGGGCAGAAAATCCTGTTTTTGTACAAGGGAAAACTCTTGCGAAAGGAAGCACTCTGATTTTTCAGAAACTGAAGTATTTCGGCCGCGAGACCGTGAACAGCCTTTGGCAGTATCGCGTCCGGAATCTGTTCTCTATCACCATCATCTGCCTGTCCTTCCTGATCCTGGGAGTCTTTCTCTCTCTCTCCAACAACCTCAAGTTCATGGCCGAGCAGGTCTCCCAGAACATGGCGGTGGTCTTCTTCCTGGACAAAGATGTTTCCGAAGACCAGCTCAGGACCATTGAAGAGAAGCTCACGCTGTCCCCCCTGGTCCTCCAGGCGAACTTCATCTCCGCTCGCGAGGCCGTGACCAAGTTCGATCAGAGGTTTCCGGAGCTTCAGGGGATCGTAGAAAACCTCAAGAGCAACCCGTTCCCCCCCTCCTTTGAGGCGACTCTCAGGGAAAACCTCCTCTCCTCGGATGTGTCAGCCGAATTCATCGCCGAGATGATGACCCTGCCCGGAGTGGAGGACGTACAGTTCAACCGCGACTGGATCGAGCGGATGCAGTCTCTGAGCCGGTTGGCCAGCGCCATCGGCTTTTTCCTGGGCGGGATCCTCATCCTGGCGTCCTTTTTTATCATATCCAACGTCATCAAGCTCAATGTCTTTTCCCGCAAGGACGAGATCGAGATCCTGCGCATGAGCGGGGCCACCAACACCTTTATCCGGATCCCGTTCCTGCTCGAAGGAGTGGTCCTCGGCTTCCTGGGGGGCCTGCTCTCGCTCCTTCTGCTGCTGGTCCTGATCGGAATCTTCCCGTTGTACCTGGGCGGTTCCCTCGGCGCGCTCAAGGAATTGATCAACTTTCGCTACCTCACCTTTCCCCAGAGTGTGAACATCATGTTCGGCGGTGCGGCAATCGGGCTCATCGGCAGCCTGACCTCCCTGGCCCGCTTCCTCAGGAATTAGAGGGTCCGCCTTCGAGCGGCCCGAGCTGTGAGGCCTCCAGGGAATCAACAGAGGATGCTTACAACCTAGCGGGTGTGATTGACATAGCTCGATGCTTTAACTTACAATTCAACAAAATGGCTTCCTTAGGGCAGGAACTCACACGCGAACGGGAACTGCGGGGTATTTCGCTCAAAGAGATCGCCGAGGCCACCAAGATCAACCTCAGGTTCCTCCGCTCCCTAGAGGAAGATCAGTTCGATCTCCTGCCCGGAAGGTTTTTCGTCCGCGGTATCATCCGGTCCTATGCCGCTTATCTGGGCCTGGAAGAGCACGCCATCCTGAACCTCTATCAGGAAACCATCGAGCAGAAGGATCATCCTCCGGAGGAGACGGCCAAAGAAGAGGGAGGGAAGGATGAATCCGGGGACAGGGTCAAGAGGATCTTCTCCTATTCGATCATGGCTCTGTTCCTGACCGCGGTGATGGTCGTATTCTTCGTCCTCATCCAGCAAAAAGAACCGGAGCCGGCATCCTCTCCCAAAACTCCGGTATCGGCCTTTGTGGAGGACGAGACTCCTCCCCCCCCTAAATCCGAACCCGAGCCGACCCGGACCGGACTCCGGCTGGATATGACCTTTCACCAGGAAACCTGGATCCAGGTCTATGCCGATGGAGAGCTGAAGCTGGATGCGATCAGGCTACCTGGCGAAAACTTACAGGTTACGGCCCTGGAATCCTTCAGGATCAATACAGGCAATGCCGGGGGATTCACCTACACATTGAACGGGGAGGCCGGGAAAGCTCTGGGCCTTCCGGGCAGGGTGGTCAAGGACACGATCATCACTCTCGAAAACTACCGGGAGTTTCTCGAGGAGAAGTAGTCGGACCGATGGAAAATCCCAAACCCAAAGGGCCTCGTGTCGTCGGGTTCATCATCGTTCTCCTCATCCTCCTGTTCTTCGCCATCGAGTTCTTCGTGCGGGAGACGCAGCAGTTCTCTCCCACCACCATGACCAACGTCCTGCTGGCCTCACTCCAGATTATCGTGCTCCTGCTGTTCCTCATCCTGCTGTTCGTGCTGGGGCGGAACCTGGTCAAACTCTACATGGAGAGGAAGAGGAATGTCCCGGGCGCTCACTTCAAGACCAAGCTGGTCCTCTTCTTCATCGCCCTCACCCTGATCCCGACCCTGCTGCTGTTCTTCTTCGCCAGCGACCTCATAAGCCGCAACATCGAGCAGTGGTTCAAAACACCCATCGACAGAATCCTGGAGGACACCCGCAGCCTGTCCGAAAGCATTTACCAGAACAGCGACGATGTCACGCTCCACTACGCGGAGCAGCTGAACAACTCCATTCGAGCGCGGGATCTGGTCGATGTGCGCAACCGCGGACCCATGATGGACTTCGTGAAGGAGAAGCTGAAGGAATACAAGGTCGACGAGATCGGGGTTTACCTGGACGAGGAGGAACTGTTCGCCTACATGAACCCGGATCTGCCCCTTAAGTATTACCGGGACCTGCCCACCAATTTTGTCAAGATGGCCCACTTGGGGGAGAAGATCCGGACGATCGACGACATGGGGACCGGGGAGATGATCCGCCGCGGCGTGTCGTATAACATCCCAGAGACCGGCAACCTGCTGGTCGTGGTCAGCAAGTTCCTGCCTCAGAGCTATGCGGAGAAGATCAACAACATCCGGGCCTATGTGGACCGCTACCGGCAGCTCAAGATACAGCGGAATCCGGTCAAGACATTCTATCTGCTGACGCTCATCTTCATCACGCTGCTCATCGTTTTCGCCGCCAGTTGGATCGGTTTTCATCTGGCCAAAGGGATCACCGTTCCCATAGAAAAACTGGCGAACGCCACCAAGGAAGTCTCCAAGGGGAACCTGGATGTCCGGGTGGAGGACCCGGCCTCGGATGAGATCGGTATCTTCATCGAGTCTTTCAACCAGATGATCTCGGACCTCAAGGAGAGCCAGCACGACATCGCCCTGAAGACGGCCGAACTGGAGGGGCGGAAGCAGTACATCGAGACGGTCCTCAACAACGTCACCACGGGCGTCGTCACCCTGGATGCCAAGGGCACGATCACGACCATCAACCCTTCGGCCCGCACCATGCTGGGCCTCAAAGACAAAGACCCGGTGGGTAAGGATTACACGGGCGTCATGAACGACGCCCGCTACCAGGAACTCGTCAAGCAGATCCGCCGGGGTATGAAGAACCGGTACCAGACCACGGACAAAGAGATCAAGATCAAGCTCGCCACCCAGAACGTGGCCCTGGCCCTCTCGATGTCGCCCCTGAGGCTGGCCGACAACCGTTTTTCCGGGATGATCCTGGTCCTGGACGACATGACCCAGCTGATCCAGGCCCAGAAGATCGCCGCCTGGAAGGAGGTGGCCCAGCGCGTGGCCCATGAGATCAAGAATCCCCTGACCCCGATCCAGCTCTCGGCCGAGCGCATGCTGAAAAAAATCAAGGCAGAGGACGGTCCCTGGGACCCGGCCATAGAAGAGGGCGCCAACACCATCGTGCAGGAAGCGGGGGCCATCAAGTCGCTGGTGGACGAGTTCTCCAACTTCGCCCGCATGCCGAAGATCCAGCTCCAGGAAGTGGATATCAACGACATCATCCATCAGGCCATAGCGCCCTTCAGGGGCATCTTCTCCGAGGTCAAGTTCCAGACGGATTTCGCGGCGGACATTCCACTCTCCATCAAGGTCGACCCGGAACAGATGCGGCGCGTGTTCATAAATCTTTTCGACAACGCCATAGATGCCATGAACAAGCAGGGGCGGGTGGAGATCCGGACGTCCTTTGACCAGCTGCAGCAGCGGGTGTCTCTAGAGATTTCCGACTCCGGGCCGGGGATCTCGGATGAGGACAAGGAGAAGTTGTTCCTTCCATACTTCTCCACCAAGAAAAAGGGGACGGGCCTTGGTCTCGCCATCGTCAACCAGATCGTCAGCGAGCACAAGGGCACCATCCATGTGGAAGACAACAAGCCTACGGGCGCTAGGTTCGTCATACAACTCCCGACATGAGCAACGAAAGGATCCTGATCATCGATGATGAAGCC
>JAUXEH010000246.1 GCA_030620655.1 Candidatus Aminicenantota bacterium
AACGAGGATGCCGCGGAATCGAAGCGCAGGCCGAGCCGTGCGTTCAAGACATAGACATAGGAGAGCGAGCCGATGCGGGCAGGGAGGAGGTCTATGAACAAGTTGCGGATAAAGGTGACCAGCAGGACCGGCACCCATCCGATGGACGCAGGGGCCAGCAGCAGCTTGTAGCGCCAGGCACGGAGCCAGGCGCCTGTCAGGGCGAAGGCCATGAACGCGAACAGGGCGGGGACATGAAGCGACGAGAGTGTGCGTCGGAGCAGGGCCGCGTCGACCTGACGGAATAACCAGGTCAGCAGGGCGGCGGAGATTGCGAGCGACAGGATAAACGAGAGCAAGCCTTTACGCCGGATCATGGTCATCTTATACTTTAGCAGAGTCGCGCCGGTTTTTCCACTCGGGACAGGAACAGATAGCGAGCAGCGTCTGAACTGAATAGGTGGGAGGGCCAATAACGAATGGCTGAATGCGGAAAGGAGGGTGGGAATATCGATGGGGGATGGGACTGGAAGGCGGGGGCGGGACTGGATGGCCTTGCGGTTTTTGCGGTTGTGATATATGATTCTAAATGACTTGCCGTCATACTAGCCCCGAGGAAGCTCGGGAACACATCATGAATACTCAAGAGATCGATACCATTGTTGCCGCCGCCTTGCAGGAGGACATGCCGGATGGCGATGTGACTTCCGACAATGTTATCCCGCCTGAATCTGTCTCCGAAGCCGTGATCAAGACGAAGCAGCACGGGATCCTGGCCGGTCTGCCGGTGGCACGGCGGGTGTTCGAGGATCTCGATCCGGATGTGACCTTCGACGCGCTTTTTGCCGATGGGGACACGGTTGGTCCCGGGGACAAGTTGGCAATCGTGAAGGGCAACACCATCGCACTGCTCAAAGGGGAGCGCACGGCCCTCAACTTCCTGCAGCGCCTGTCCGGAATCGCAACCCTGACCAGCCGCTATGTCGCGGCATTAAAAGGGACCGAAACCCGGCTGCTGGACACCCGGAAGACCACTCCGGGGCTGAGGGTGCTGGAAAAGTATGCCGTCAAGATGGGAGGGGGCCGGAACCACCGCCTCAACCTGTCGGACATGGTCATGCTCAAGGATAACCACATCCGGCTGGTGGGGAGCATAGCAGAAGCCGTACGCCGGGCCCGCAGCAGGATCGATCCTGCCATCAAGATCGAGGTGGAGACCACGACCCTGGCCGAGGTGCGAGAGGCTGTGGAGAGCGGGGCGGACATGATCATGCTCGACAACATGACGCTGGATGCGATGAAAGAGGCAGTCGATTGGGTGGCCGGCCGCACGCCGCTGGAGGTCTCGGGCAATGTCGACCTGGAAGGCATCCGCACGATTGCGGAACTGGGCGTGAACTACATCTCGGTGGGGCGGCTGACCCACTCCTACCAATCTCTAGATATCAGCATGGATTTTATATGACGGATACGGACGTCTTGGTGATCGGGTGCGGCATCGCGGGTGCCAGTGCCGCATTGGAGGCGGCCAAGTCCGGCCTGCGGGTGGCCATCGTCACCAAATACGAAAAGCCCGAGGAGTCCAATACCTTCTATGCGCAGGGCGGGATCGTATCCCTGGGGCCGGATGACTGCCCCGAGCTCCTGAAAAAGGACATATTCGAGACCGGAGACGGGATCAACAATCCAGTGGCCGTGGATATCCTGGCCGAGGAAGGCAAAAGGCTGGTGGACGAAATACTGATCGACGAGCTCAAGATCCCATTTGAGCGCAGGTCTCCGGATGAGCTGGACTACGCCCAGGAGGCGGCCCACTCAAGGCGGCGCATCCTGCATGTCAAGGACACGACCGGCGAGACCATTGAGGAGACGTTTATCCGGAAGCTGCGGTCTTTCAGCAATGTAACGTTCCTGGTGGATCATGCGGCTGTCGACCTCTTGACCATCCCCCATCACTCCAAGAATCCTACATCCTTTTACGGAACACCCCGCTGCATCGGCGCCTATGTGCTGGACAATAAGACCCAGAAGGTCAAGGCCTTTTTTGCTGCGCGGACCATCCTGGCGACGGGAGGCTGTGGTGCGATCTTTCTTTACACCTCCAATCCGGCAGGCGCCATCGGAGACGGCTATGCCATGGCCTACCGGGCCGGGGCGCGCATCATCAACATGGAGTACATCCAGTTCCACCCCACACTTCTCTTTCACCGGGATGCCGATGCCTTCCTGATCTCGGAGACGGTGAGGGGAGAGGGCGCGCGCCTCAAGACCAAGGACGGCCGGCTTTTCATGCAGAACTATAACGCGAAAAAAGAGATGGCGCCCAGGGATGAGGTGACGCGCGCCATCTACGAGGAGATGACCAACAGCAGCTCCAACTACGTCACACTGGACCTGGCCTCCTATGCCGAGATCGACATCGCGAAGCGGTTCCCGAACATCCATGCGACCTGCCTGCGGTATGGGATCGACATCACCAGGGACCCCATACCGGTTGTCCCGGCCGCTCATTACTGCTGCGGCGGGGTGTTGGTGGACAGCTACGGGCGGACCTCACTCAAAGACCTGTTCGCGGTAGGCGAGACGGCCTGTACAGGAGAGCACGGCGCCAACCGTCTGGCCTCCACATCGCTGCTCGAGGCCCTGGTGTGGGGGACGCGGGCGGCGCAAAGGATCGCCCAGGAGTTCGATGATCAGAGGCCCTATGCGTCTGAAGAAATCCACGAGTGGTATTACCCTGGAGACGAGGAAGAGATGGACCCGGCTCTCATCAATCAGGACTGGTCGGCCATCCGCAACACCATGTGGAACTATGCGGGGATCATCCGTACGCCTAAACGCCTGGAAAGGGCGCGCGCCGATCTGAATTATCTCCGTCACCGCATCGAGAAATTCTATCGGTCGGCGCGGATGGATCCCAAGGTCGTGGGGCTCAAACACGGGATTCAGGTGGCGATGCTGGTCACTCAGGCCGCCTTGGGAAATCCAGTGAGCCGCGGGGCCCATTACATAAAAGGAGGCTGATCCAGACATGAAGGAACGAGAACGGCAAAGGCTGCTTAGGATATTGGGGATCCATCCTCCCCTGAAAGAGATCATCCTGTCCAGCGACTCGGTGGAGAAAAAACGGAGCCGGCTCCGGAAGATGCTGGGTGAGCTGCTGGGCGAGGCTTTTAACGAAGACCTCTCCTCGCCGCCACTCGAGTGGGTCCTGGTACGGGACTCGATCCGGGTCTTCAGTAAGTTCATTTCCCCGCGCAGCGAAAAGGTCGCCGGCTTCAGCTTCCTTAAATACATCGACCAGCTGGTCAACGATCCCAAAAACGAGAAACTGATAGCGCCCACTCCGGATTTTTTTGCCGAACTGGAGCATCTCATGCGAGGAATAGTGGGCGAGGCCGAGGTCTATCCTGAAAAAGTGCCGGCGTTTTCCAAATACAAGGGCCGCAGGGCCGCTCAGATCCGTTCGGCCGACCTCTCCCGTATGGGACGGGATGCGCAGCAGCATCAGGCTCGGTATCTCAGTGGGCTGGATGATGATGTCAAGCGTAGGCGTTACCAGAACAAGCACCGCATCCTCAAATACTTCGACGCCACTGACCTGGAGTGGACCAAGTGGAAGTGGCAGGTTCGCCACATCATCCGGGACGCCGATACCCTTCGCGCCCTGGTCAAGATCACCGACGAGGAATACGAGGCCGTAAAGCTCGCGCGGGAGCACCGGATCCCCTTCGGGATAACACCCTACTACCTCTCGCTCATGGACAACGACACCAGCCGCACACATGACGCCGCTGTCCGCGCCCAGGTCATTCCCTCCATCCAATACATCCGGAAGCTCAAGGAGTCCAGAGACTGTGACGAGAGCTCCATGGACTTCATGCTGGAGAGTGAGACATCCCCCATCGAGGGAATCACGCGCCGCTATCCCATGATCGTCATCCTCAAGCCCATCACCACGTGCCCCCAGATCTGTGTGTACTGCCAGCGGAACTGGGAGATCGAGGACGTGTACTCCCAGGGAGCCGTGCTGGCCAAGGGCAAGCTGGATAAAGCCATAGAGTGGATCTCTCAGACCCCGGAGATCAACGAGGTCCTGATCACAGGAGGCGATCCTTTCCTCCTCTCCAACGACAGGCTCGAGAGCATGCTCTTCAAACTCTCGCGCAACAAGAACATCCAGCGCATCCGCATCGGGACCCGCACGCCCGTGACCCTTCCCCAGCGGATCACCGACGGTCTGGTCAAGGATGTCAATCATTTTCACATCCCGGGCAAGCGGGAGATCGTGATCATAACGCATTTCGAGCATCCTTATGAGATCACCCACCAGGCCATGGAGGCGGTACAGAAGTTCCGCCGCTACGGCATCGATGTGTACAACCAGTTGGTCTACACGTTCTATAACTCCCGGAGATTCGAGGCGACCGCCCTCCGCAACAAACTCCGATTGATCGGAGTGACCCCGTACTACACATTCAACACCAAGGGCAAGGAAGAGACCGATGACTACCGTGTGCCCATACCCCGGCTCCTGCAGGAACAGAAGGAGGAGGCGCGCCTTTTCCCAGGGACCGTACGTACCGACGAGTCCGTGTTCAATGTTCCCGGACTGGGCAAGAACTACCTGAGGGCCGTGCAGCATCATGATGTGATCGGGCTCCTGCCCGACGGCCGGCGTATATACGAATTCCATCCCTGGGAGAAGAAGCTCAGTCTGGTCGATACCTATGTCTACACCGATGTCTCGATCTATGGTTATCTGCAGAAGCTGAAGGCTGCGGGAGAGAACATCGCGGAGTACAAGTCTATCTGGTATTATTACTAGCCTGAGCTATTCATAAGAATTGCCGAACTGAACTCCAATAATAAGGAATCCTTTTAACCCTATCGGCAATTCTTACCCTTCGGGCGAGCCGACCTCACGGCATCTGGTGCGTTATGTCGGGTCTTGCGGTGGTAAACCACAGCTTCGCCCTCCATGCCTTCCATCTGCCGCAACCTCGGCCCGTGAATAACTCAG
>JAUXEH010000102.1 GCA_030620655.1 Candidatus Aminicenantota bacterium
CGTTCTACGGGAGCCGGAGGATGAGCCGGGAGTTGAGGCGCCGGGGATATAGAGTCGGAAGGCAGAGAGCCCGGACTCTGATGCGGATTCTGGGGGTAGAGGCGTTCTATCCCCGGAAAAGATTGACCTATCCGGATAAGGAGCATCAGATCTATCCCTATCTCCTCCGGGATGTATCCATTGATAAGCCTGATGTGGCGTGGGCGACGGACATAACCTACATCCGGTTGAAGCATGGATTTGTCTATCTTGTGGCTGTCATTGATCTCTACAGCCGTTACATCGTCTCCTGGCGGATCTCCAACACTCTGGAACCGGATTTCTGCTGCCAGGCTTTGAAAGAAGCCCTTGAACAAGCGAAACCGGAATATTTCAATACGGACCAGGGTTCGCAGTTTACGTGTGGAGATTTCATCAAGATTCTCAAATCGAAAGACATCATGATCAGCATGGACGGCAAAGGCCGGGTAATCGACAATATTTTCATAGAACGATTCTGGAGAACTCTGAAATACGAGGAGGTTTATACCAGATCATATGAGTATGATACGCCTCTCGAGGCATATCGCCAGGTTCAAATGGTCGCGGCATGAACAAGGAAATACACCTAAAAAAAGACTTAAATTTGGTCTTGACATCCAGACCATTTCCGTCAAGCTTACCCACATTTATGTCGCAGACCCCCAGTCCTCCCCCACCCGACCCGCCCTGAAAGGAATGGGATTCAATTGGAATTCAAGTGGGATCGGCTCCAGATGGGAACAATGAGGGAGCGGACTTTACACATTCCTTTTAGGTGGGTGGTTGGGGTGGAGGGATGGCGTGGGAGGGATACAGATGGGGGCGGCTCAAGACGCTACAGCTGAAAGGGTGGGAGGGAGACAGATGGGGGCGGTTGGACGGGGGGCGGCGGATTGGGCTACAATGGGGCAGAATCAGATAACGAGGTGAGCCCTATGATCGGGATCATGGCCGATTCCCATGACAACCGGGATGCCATCCGGGACGCCGTCCGGCTGTTCAAACGGGCGGGCTGCCGGCTGGTGCTCCACGCCGGTGATTTCGTGGCCCCCTTCGCGGCCGGCGAGCTCGAGGCGCTGGGCTGCCCGGTGAAGGCGGTGTTCGGGAACTGCGATGGCGAGAAGGCGGGGCTGAGCAAGACCGTCGACAGCTTCGGCAAGATCAGGGAGGCTCCCTTGGTTTTCCAGTACGGAGGTCGGGAGTTCCTTCTGACACACACCCATTTCTCCCTGGACAGCTACATCCGGTCTGAGAAGTATGACGTGATCGTGTATGGGCACACCCACCGCCCCGAGGTCCGGCGTTCGGGGCGCAGCCTGATCATCAATCCCGGAGAGACGGGCGGGTGGGTGACAGGAAAGAGATACGTCGCTTTACTGGACCCATCGACGCTCGATACGGAGATCGTCCCGCTGCGGATTTTGGGTTGACAGCAAGGAGGTAAATCATTAATATATATAGGCTTGAAAAGCTAGGCGCGTAGCTCAGTGGAAGAGTGCTTCCTTGACGCGGAAGAAGTCGAGGGTTCGATCCCCTCCGCGCCTACCATTTGGACAGCAATTTTACACGGTCGTGCAGGGAGCATAACAGGCAGAGCCTCTCCTTTTGATACACATAGATCGAGATGTTTTTCTATTTGAATGGGGTGACACCTCCTTTTGACCGTGCACGAAACAGGCCGGGTTCTGTCTCTAGGCAGAGGACCGGCCGGAAAAGAACGAGAGACAATGAACGCACACGCACAACAGGATGAAGCACTGCACAAGCTGCGGCACAGCGCTGCCCATCTTCTGGCACACGCCGTGACCGAGCTCTATCCTGGTGTCCAGGTGGGGATCGGGCCGGCGGTCGAGAACGGCTTCTACTACGATTTCTTGAGAGACCAGCCCTTCACACCCGAGGACCTTCAGGACATAGGGAAGAGGATGCGTGAACTCGCGGAGACCGACATCCCTATTGAACGGGTGATGACACCCAAGGCCGAGGCCGTGAAGCTCTACCGGGACCTGGGGCAGGCGCTCAAGGTGGAGCTGGTCGAGGAGAAGGGCGGCGAGGAGGTCTCGAACTATCGGCAGGGCAGCTTCATCGATTTCTGCCTGGGACCCCATGTGTCCTCTACGGGCCAGATCAAGCATTTCAAGGTCCTTTCTTCGTCGGGAGCCTACTGGAAAGGGGACGAGTCCAGTCACAGGCTGCAGCGCATTTACGGGACCGCTTTCCTGTCTCAGGAGGACCTGGACGCCCATCTCGAGCTCCTGGAAGAGGCCAAGAAGCGGGACCACCGCAAGCTGGGCATGGAGCTCGACCTCTTCAGCTTCAACGAGAGCCTGGGAGGCGGCCTGATCCTCTGGCACCCGAAAGGCGCGGCCGTCCGCAGCGTCATCGAGGACTTCTGGCGGGAGGAGCATTTCAAGGCCGATTATGAACTGCTGTATTCCCCACACGTGGCCAAGCTGGATGTGTGGCGCACCAGCGGCCACACCGAGTTCTACGATGCGCTCTATCCGACCTTCAAGAAGGGAGACCTGGAGTACCAGCTCAAGCCGATGAACTGTCCCTTCCACATCATGGTTTACAAGTCCCGCCAGCGCAGCTATCGCGACCTGCCCCTGCGCTGGGCTGAGCTGGGCACTGTCTACCGCTACGAGCGCAGCGGTGTCCTCCACGGCCTGATGCGGGCCCGGGGATTCACCCAGGATGATGCCCACATCTTCTGTAGGGGCGACCAGCTGGAGGAGGAGATCCGGCGGACCATCGCCATGGCTGTCCATATCCTGAGCACCTTCGGTTTTACCCAGTACGATGTATTCCTCTCGACCTGTCCCGAGAAGTCCTGCGGCGCGGCCGAGGACTGGGATAAGGCCACCAAGGCCCTGGAGGGAGCGCTGGAAGCCGAAGGGCTGGAATTTCACATCGATCCCGGCGAGGGTGTGTTCTACGGCCCCAAGATCGACATCAAGATCAAGGATGCGCTGCAGCGGTCATGGCAGTGCACCACCATACAGCTCGATTTCAACCTGGCCGAGCGGTTTGAATTGTCTTATATCGGCGAGGACGGGCACAAGCACCAGCCCTACATGATCCACAGGGCGCTGCTGGGTTCCCTGGAGCGGTTCTTTGGGGTCCTGATCGAGCATTACAACGGGAGTTTCCCCCTGTGGCTGGCCCCGGTGCAGGCCGTGATCGTCCCGATCGCCGACCGGCACAACGCCTATGCCGAGGACCTGGCCGCCCGCTGCAAAGGCAGGGGCCTGCGGACGTCCGTGGACTCCCGTCGGGAAAAGGTGGGCTACAAGATCCGGGATGCCGAGACCCACAAGATCCCCCTTATCCTGGTCGTGGGCGACAAGGAAGTGGAGCGTGGGACCGCCTCCCTCCGGGTCCACACGCAGGGTGACAAGGGTGAAGTCCAGCTGAATGAATTCCTTGATAAAGTCACACAATTGATTCACAATAAATCATTAAGCGTGAACATTTAAAGGAGGACTGTCATCAGAAGAAGAACTTTCTATCCTGGGAAACGGAAGGAAAAGCCGCACAGGATCAATGAAATGATTCGAGCCCGAGAAGTCAGGATCATCGACGAGGACAAGAGCCAGGTCGGGATCCTCTCAATCGAAGAGGCCCTTGGTCTGGCTAAAGATAAAGGCTTGGATCTGGTGGAGGTGGCCCCACAGGCCAATCCTCCTGTGTGCCGAGTGATGGATTACGGAAAATTTCTGTATGAGCAGCACAAGAAGGCGCAGGAGGCGAAGAAGCATCAGAAGAACATACAGGTCAAGGAAATCAAGTTCCGCCCCAAGATCAGCATCCATGACTACACGTTCAAGATCAAGCATGTGCAGCGGTTCCTGAATGAAGGGAACAAGGTCAAGATCACGGTCATGCTCCGCGGTCGGGAAAAAGCCAAACCCGAACTTGCGCGAGCCATTCTGAACCGTGTCTTCGGCGATACCCAGGACTTGGGACAGCAGGATGGAACCATCCGCTCGCAGCCGTGGGCTGTTTCAGCGTTTCTGAGCCCTCTGAAATCAGGAGATAAAAATGCCAAAACTAAAGACACACAAAGGAGCCCAAAAGAGGTTCAAGGTAACCGGAAAAAAGAAGATATTCCATAGCAAAGCCTTCAAGAATCATATCCTCACCAAGAAATCAGCCAAGCGGAAGCGGAAGCTGTCGAAGTCTGATGAGGTCAGCCCCGCCGACCGGAGCAGGATAAAGTCCATGCTCCCCTACGATTTTTAGGCCGAAGTCTGCCTGTCAGTCTTTTTGTCTGAAAGTAAGGGACGAATTCTCGAAGTGGGACAAAGCACAACAGGAGAATACAATGCCCAGAGTTAAGAGAGGAAGCAAGAGAAGAAAACGAAGAGCCAAGATCCTTAAGCTCGCCAAAGGGTACTGGGGCACGCGCAGCACCAATTATCGCACCGCCAAGGAAGCGGTGGAAAAATCGCTCCTATACGCGTATCGGGACCGGAAGACACGCAAGCGGGATTTCCGCCGCCTGTGGATCATCCGGATCAAAGCCGCGGCCGAGCTCCACGGGCTTTCCTACAGCCGGTTCATAAACGGCCTTAAGGTGCTGAATGTCGCCCTGGATCGCAAGATCCTGGCGGAGTTAGCGGTCAATGCGCCGGGCACGTTCGGCCAGCTGGTGCAAAAGGTCAAGGCGGTCGGGGTCTGAATGACGAGAGCGAGCGCGGGATGGAGACGCTGAAGGACAAGATCCAGGTCCTCCGGGATCAGTTCGCACAGGCGGTGGCCGAGGTCCGGGATCAGCAGGCCCTGCAGGAGCTGCGAAATCTCTATCTCAGCCGAAAAAACGGCCATCTTACGCGACTCTTCGAGTCGATGAAAGCGCTCGACCCGGAACAGAAACCCGCGGCCGGTCAGGAGCTCAACGCCATCAAGCGGCATGTACAGGCCGAGCTGGATCGGCTCGAAAATAAGCTCCGGGCTCCTTCCCGCAGCGGGCCGGATATCGACCTGACCCTCCCCGGCCGGGTTTCATACTGGGGTTCACCCCATCCTGTCCTTCACATCAAAGAAAGGATCGAACAGATATTTTTACGGATGGGCTTCAGCATCGAAGACGGGCCGGAAATGGAGACGGATTTCTACAATTTCGAGGCGCTCAATTTCCCTCCGCATCATCCGGCCCGGGACGATTGGGACACTCTCTATATCGATGATGACCTGCTGCTGCGGACACACACCTCGCCGGTTCAGATCCGGGTGATGGAGAAACGAAAACCGCCCATCCGGATGATCAATCCCGGAAAAGTCTTTCGCAAGGAGACACCGGATCCCACACATCTTCCCATGTTCTTTCAGGTAGAGGGGCTGGTGGTGGATCACGGCATTACTTTCGCGCATCTCAAGGGCACGCTGGAGTGTTTTCTCAAGGCCCTCTATCATGAAAGGATCAAGATCCGGTTCCGGCCCAGTTTCTTTCCTTTCACCGAACCGTCTGCCGAGGTGGACATCGGGTGCACGGTCTGCAACGGTGGGGGGGAAGAGTGCCGCGTGTGCAAGGGTACGGGCTGGCTGGAGATCCTGGGAGCCGGCATGGTGGATCCTCAGGTTTTCAAAAACGTCAACATCGATCCTGAAGAATATTCCGGATTCGCCTTCGGCATGGGGATCGAACGGACAGCCATGTTCTCCCTGCAGATACCGGATCTCCGCTATTTCTATGAGAATGACCTGAGATTCATAAGACAGTTTTCGAAAAAATGAAAATAAGCATCGACTGGCTCAAAGACTACATCGCCCTGGATCTGCCAGACACCGAGGTGATCGACAGCCTGAACAACATCGGGATGCTGGTCGACGATTGGGAGGAGACCGGCGACGATACCATCCTCGAGCTAGAGACCTACGCCAACCGCCCCGATACCCTGGGTCACCTGGGGGTGGCCCGGGAACTGGCTGCGACCCTGGGGCTCCCGCTGAAATCACCGGATGTTTCGATCATCGAGGGCGACCAGCAGATCGCCGAACACTTCGATGTCCAGATCCTGGATGAGGGCCTTTGCCCGCGGTACTGCGCAATGATCGTTGGCGGGATTGAAGTAGGCCCCTCGCCGCACTGGATGCAGAAGAGGCTGCGTGCCATGGGTTTGAGTCCCGTCAACAACCTCGTGGACGTGACCAACTATGTCCTATTTGCCACGGCGCAGCCCATCCACGCCTTCGACCTGGCAAAACTCAAGGGGGACAAGATCATCGTCCGCTGCGCCAGACGGGGCGAGGGCTTGAAGACACTCGAGGGAAAGGACGTGGCACTGTCCCAGGACATGCTCGTGATCGCCGACGATAAAAACCCGGTGGCGCTGGCGGGGGTCGTCGGAGGCGAGGAATCCGCGGTCTCGGAGACGACGCGGGCTGTCCTGATCGAGAGCGCCTACTTCGATCCCGTATCCGTACGCCAGACCTGGAAGAAGGCCGGGATTCAGACCGATGCGTCCTACCGCTTCGAAAGGGGTGCGGACATCGATTATCCACCCCGTGCGGCCATGCTGGCGGCCTCTCTGCTGACCCGGATGGGAGGGCTCGCTTATCAGGGGATGCTGGATGTGTTTCCCAAGCCCCCGCGGCCCAAGACCGTGGTCATCCGGCACCACCGCATCCACGAGCTGCTGGGAGTGGAGATCGACGAGGGATTCGTGATCAAGACCCTGCAGGACCTTGAATTCGGGGTGAAGCAACAGCAGCCGGGAATCTGGCAGGTCACGGTGCCCTTTTTCCGTGTGGACATCGAGCGCGAGGCGGACCTGATCGAAGAGATCGCCCGCTTCTTTGGTTATGAGAACATCCCGGCACGACTGCCGGCCGTGGAAACCGTCGATCTGAACATGGACCGCAAACGCACGCTTGAGGCCGGACTTCGGCAGCTCATGTTCCACCGCGGCTTCGATGAAGTCGTGAACTACAGCTTCATGGATCCCTCCAGGGAAGCGCTGTTTCAACACGGCCGGGAAGCGATCGCTATCCGCAATCCCATCTCCACCCGTGCCGCGCTCCTGAGGACGACTCTCCTGGACGGCCTGCTGGGGACCGTAGCCTGGAACAAAAACCGGGGAGCCGATGGCGTCCATGTGTTTGAGCTGGGCCATATCTTCAGCCAGGATGAGGAAAACAGGCGGGAGCAGCAGGCCATGGCCATGATTACCTGGGGCGCCTTGGGATCCCCGCACTGGCAGGGCCGGAGCGGTAAAACCGATTTTTTCCTGCTCAAAGGGACCTGCGAAAGCCTGATGACACAGCTGGGCTACGGACCGGTCTCCTTCCAGAACCGGGACCATCCCTTTTTCGAGACGGGCTGCGCGCTGGCCCTGCGTGTGAAGGGTGCCGAAGCGGGGATACTGGGGCAGCTGAAGCAGGAAATCCTGGACGCTTATGACCTGACCGAGCCCGTGTGGGCCGCCGAGATCGACCTGGATGCCACGTTCGAGCTGCAGTCTCAGGCGTTCAGCTTCTCTCCCATCGTAAAATACCCCAGCGTGATCCGGGACGTCTCCTTTCTGATCGACCAGGGCGTCCCCTATCAGGAGGTTAAGGAAACCTTAGACGGGATCAAGCTACCTCATCTGGAGCATTACACCCTGGTTGACCGCTATACGGGTTCGGGCGTGTCTGAGGACAAGGTCAGCCTGTCCATGCGCTTCATGTTCCGTAACCCCCAGAAGACCCTACAGGCACGGGAAGTGGATGCCCTGCAGGAAAAGATCGTGAAAGCACTGCGATCGCGATTTGATTTGCAATTAAGAGAAGGAGGGGAAAATTGACAAGTGAATTGGAAAGAATTAAAATTCTCGAAGGGAAAATCTCACAAGTTGTCGAGTATATAAACAAGATCAACAGCGAAAACGTAGAGTTGAAAAAACAGGTCAGGGACCTGAAGGTGGAGAAGAAGACCCTGGGTGATGAAGCCCGGCGGGCTGGAAAGCTGGACGAAAACTTGAAGTCCTTCGAGAAAGAAAGGGAGGCTATCAAAACCAAAATAGAGAGCATCATCGGACAGATTGATCAACTTGAAATATGATTGACAAAATTTTAGAGATCGAAATTTTCGATCAGAAATACAGGATAAGAGTCAAAGGAGAAGAAGACGAAAAATACATAAGCCATCTGACTTCGTATGTGGATCAAAAAATGAGAGAGGTAGCGGTCAAATCCAAGTCGGCGGATACCGTCAAGATCGCGGTGCTGGCCGCCCTGAACATAGCGGACGAATTTTTGCTCAGCCAGAAGAAACTGGATAAGCTCAACGAAGTCATCGGTAACATGGAGACTGAAATAGAGAGTTTGGAGGAATATTTTTCCGATAATGATGAGGATACATTCAAGGCGGTCGGCCGTAGAGCCGATTGAGACTTGCGGTGTTCGATACTACTAGAGAAAGAGAAGATGAGGAGACGCGACCTGGATCCTTTCGGAATCAAACCCTGCTGTACGCAATCATCATGACTTATTCCTCCTGACTTTCATCTCCTTTGACACCCCGTTTGGAGGTGTTCAAAGTGAATTTAGGGCTAATAATCTCAGTATGTGTATCGGTCGTTTTGGCGGCCACCCTTGTCGTGGTCCTGCTGCAGCGCCGGTCCGGCTCCCGTATGCTTTTCAAAACCCGGCAGGAGGCAGAGGCACTGCTGGACAAGGCACGGGAGGACGCGGAAAAGACCACACGAGAGGCCACCCTGGAGGCCAAAGAGAAATTCCTGAACCTCAAGTCTGATTTCGAGCGCCAGACCAGGGACCGCAGACGCAAGTTCAACGAGCATGAACGGCGGCTGGTCAACAAGGAAGAGAACCTGGAACGGAAAGTCCAGAACCTGGAACGCAAGGAACGGGAGTTTTCGAACAAGGAGCGGCGTCTCGTGAACAGGGAAAGTGAGCTATCCGAGCAGGAAAAGAAGTATGCCAGGATAAACCAGAGGGCCATCGAGGAACTGGAACGGGTCTCCAACCTGACACAGGAGGAGGCCAAAAAGGAGCTGCAGAGGAGGATCGAAGACGAAGCCAAACTAGAGGCTGTCCAGGCGCTGCGCCGGATCGAAGAGGAGACCCGGGAAAAGAGCCAGGCCATAGCGCAGGATATCATCAGCCAGGCCATCCAGAGGTCTGCGGCCGAACATGTGGTGGCAACCACGGTATCGGTGGTCGATCTCCCTTCTGATGACATGAAGGGACGCATCATCGGCAGGGAAGGACGGAACATCCGCGCCCTGGAGCTTGCCACGGGTGTGGACATCATCGTGGACGACACTCCTGAAGCCGTGATCCTGTCCAGCTTCGATCCTATCCGCCGGGAGATGGCCCGGCTGGCCATC
>JAUXEH010000181.1 GCA_030620655.1 Candidatus Aminicenantota bacterium
GGCCTCTTCTGGGCCCGGTACTACCTTGATACGCTGAGGTGAGATTGCTTCGACTCCTGCGGAGTCTCGCATGAACGCCAAATGACATGAAGATTCAGATCATAGAAGATCATGAGGAGTTTGTGGGACTGCGGGATGCCTGGGACCGGGCGCTGGCAGGCTGTTCCCGGCCCGATCTTTTCCTGACCTTTGCCTGGTTTTTGACCTGGTGGGAACACCTCTCGCAAGGCCATGCGCTGAATATACTGATCCTTTCAGAGGAGGACGACTCGGAAGAGGAGGGCGGAGACCTGGGGATCGCCCCCTTGATGCGCCGGGACAGCGGGCTCTATTTTCTGGCCGGCCATGAGGTCACCGATTACTGTGATTTCCTCTTCCCCCGGGGACGGGAGGGAGTGTTCCTGGAGGCCCTGCTCGAGCATCTGGCCCGGCCCTCCTCCGGGGTATCCCGGATGGAGCTCATAAACCTCCGCGATTCGTCTCCCACGCTGTCCCTGCTCCCGGAACTGGCGTCCGCGTTCGGGTTCCGCTGCCGCCGGGAGAGGAGCGAGGAGACGCTGCTGCTCAGGCTCCCTTCAGTCTACCCGGACTACGCTGCGGGACTGACACGGAAAAACCGGCACGAGCTGCGCCGCAAGGTCCGGCGTGCGGAGGCCCTGCCTCAGGCCCGCGTGCAGAGGATCAGCCGGCCGGAGGAGGTGCGCTCCGCCATGGGAGATTTCATCGCCCTCCACCGGACAGGCAGCCCTGAGAAGGAGCGTTTCTGGCTGAAGCCGGGGATGCCGGAATTTTTCCAGGAGGTGGGTTTCCGGCTGGCGGAACAGTGCCTGATCGAGCTGCTTTTCCTGTTGACCGAAGACAGGGTCCCGGCCGCGGCCCTCATAACCGCGCATTTCGGGAAGACCGTGTATTTCTACAACGTGGCGTACGCCGGCGCCTATGCCGCGGCCAGCCCCGGGGTTTATCTTTTCGACCTGGCCATCCGGCAGGCCATCTCAGAGGGCCGGGAAACGGCCGATTTCCTGAGGGGGGGAGAGAAGTACAAGCTTGATTTCGGGGCGAAACCGCGTACAATATATAGTCTGATATTGGAAAAATAAAAAAATCCGACGCGTGACACCAGAAATACCATGAAGATCTGTCTGCTCAGCTATCACTGCTGCCCGTTCTCCCTGATCGGGGGCGACGGCGTGGGCGGCATGAACGTCTACATCAAGGAGCTGAGCGCGGCCCTGGCGGAGTTCCCCGATGTCCGGATCGACATCTTTACACGGCGGCAGAGCCCGGCCAGGAAGCGCATCAAGGTCGTGTCCCCTCGTCTGCGCGTGATCCACCTCAAGAGCGGGCCGGTAAAGTCACTGGACCGGAGGGAGCTGTATGAATATCTCCCGGAGTTTATCGAGAACCTGGTGGAGTTCATCCTGGCGGAAAAAGAGCCCTATGACCTGGTCTATTCCCACTACTGGCTGTCCGGCCTGGCGGGGGAGTGGATCAAATACCGCTTCGACCTGCCCCTGGTGCACACCTTTCACACGCTGGCATTCTTGAAAAAGCAGGTCCTGGAGGGCGGGGAGCACGAGTACCGGAACACGGCAGAGCGGCATCTAGCCCGCGTGGCGGACAGGGTCATCTCGTCCTCGCGGGAGGAAAAAGGCAGCCTGACCAGGGAGTTCGGGATCTCCGCGGGCAAGCTCGGTGTGATCTACCCCGGCGTGAACAAAGCCCTCTTCTGCCCGGTCCCCGGGGAGGAGCTGCCCTCGTGCACGGAATCCGAGGCCTGCCTGCTCTACGTGGGCCGGATCGAGCCGGTCAAGGGGCTCATGGACATCGCTGCCGCCATGGGGGTCCTCAAGGACAGGGCGCCGGAGCTTTTTGCGCGGCTTTGCCTCAAGGTGATCGGGGGAGGCCACCTGGGGCAGGAGGACTTCCGCGCCAACGGGGAGATCGCGCGCATCCGGGAGTCACTCGGCGCGCAGGGCCTGGAAAGCAAGGTGCAGTTCCTGGGGTCCATGCCCCAGGAAGAGCTGAAGCGTTTCTATTCCGCGGCCGAGGCCCTGGTGGTCCCGTCCCTGTACGAATCCTTTGGGCTGGTGGTGGTGGAAGCCCTGGCCTGCGGCACGCCGGTGCTGGTGTCCAAGATCGGCAAGATGCAGAGCATCGTAAAGGACGGCTGCACCGGGTTTTCCTTCCGCCCCAACGACCCGGCCTCGCTGGCCGCCTGCCTGCAGTATTTCTTCGCGCACAAGGACAGCCTGTGGTCCCCGGAAAGGATCCGCTCAGACGTGACCGAGCGGTTTTCCTGGGACCGGACAGCGGGGCAGACCTTTCGGGTGATGGAGGGGCTGGTGAAGAATCACGTGAAGGGGGCTACCACCAGACTTCCGCGCGGTGGAACCCTTCGGCCAGCTTGAAATCCAAGCCTTCGGCCATGTCCTGGGCCCGTTGGCAGAGCCACTTTTCCATCTCCGAGGAGAACGGTTCCTTGATCTGGCTTTTGTGACAGCGCAGGGCCCGGACCTTGAGCTCGAAGGTGTCGGTGATGTCGGAGCGGAAGTTGATGGCAGAATCGTCGGCAGCCCAGAGCCAGACCTCGGGGACCTTGTGGGGGGCGAGCCCTTCTTCGATCAGGTCGGGATAGGCATGGCGGTCGCGGGCATAGGGGAAGACCGCGTCCAGCACGACGCGCCCTGTGATGCGGTGGTCGCGGTGCCAGATGTAGCGGCGGTAGGGATCCGAGGTGATGACGAGCTGCGGGCGGAAGAGACGGATCTGGCGGACGATGTCTTTGCGCAGGTCCGGGGTGTCGTCGATGCCCTGGTCGGGATACCCGAGGAAGACCACCTCGCGCACTCCCACGATCCGGGCGGCATCCCGCTGCTCTTTTTCCCTGACCCGGACCAGTTCTGCGGGGTCGAGATCGGGGTCGTCGGTGCCCTTGTCTCCGTTGGTGACCACCACGTAGACGGCGGTCTTTCCCTGGCGGACCATCTTGGCTACGGAACCTGCGGCACCGAACTCGGCGTCATCGGGGTGGGGTGTTATGACCAGGATATCGGCGGGCTGTCTTTCCATGGGTCGTCTCTCGGAGAATTGTAATATATATCGTGCTCTGATACAATCCGGTATCCGCGAATGTTCAGTACAAGAAACTACACCCGATCTGATCTCGAAAAGCTGAGGGAGCTGTATGTGCGGGCCGGTGACAACAGCCTGTGGGGCCCCGTAGCCGGAGGCAGGCAGTTCGACCTGCTCCTGCAGCGGCCCCAGTACAGCCCCGAGGCCGACCTCTTCGTGGCCGAGAGCCGGGGCGAGCGCCTGGCCGCCTATGCGGATGTGATGCGGGAGGTGCGCATCGGCCGGGTGGTGATGGATCTCTATGTGCAGCCCCAGTTCCGGCGCAAGGGGCTGGGGCGCCGCCTGGTCGAGGGTGTGTGTGTGCGTGCCTCTTCGTTGGGGGCCCAGAGGGTCCATGCCTTTGTGGATGAGACCAACAGGGGGGGGCGTGAATTCCTGAGCCGGGCCGGGTTCGAGCCTGTCCGCCGGTCCCTGGTCCTCGAGCGCGGAGGGGGCGCACAGGCGGGAGAGACGGAAGTGGATTTCGGGGGCATCTCTTTGGGGCGGTTCCGGGATGGGGATGAACAGCAGCTGGCGGACATCCAGAACCGTTCCTTTGAGGGCAGCTGGGGATTCTGTCCCAACACGGCCGACGAGATCGGTTTCTACCTGGCTATGACCATGACACACATGCAGGATGTCCTGGTGCTGCGGGACGGCGACGAGGTCGTGGGCTATCTGTGGCCTCAGATACTGGAAAGAAGCGGCGAGGAGGGGGGAGCGCACGGCTGGATCCACATGGTGGGGGTAAGGCCGGATTACCGTGGACGCAGGCTGGGGAAGAGGCTGGTGGAGGTGGGGCTGCGTGGTTTCAGTGAGAGAGGCGTAGAGTCCGTGGAGCTGACCGTGGACGCGGAAAACACGCAGGCCGTGACCCTGTATGAGTCTTTGGGATTCGCGACCAAGGCCACGAAGATCTGGTACGAGCGCCAACTGCCGTAGCCGCCCGGGTGTTTACGTTGGTTTTGAATTATGTTATGTAATGCTCGCTTGTGAAGGGAGGAGTTTATTGCCATGGGCAAGAATGAAGATTTAAGACTGATCGCGAAAAAGCTGCGGATCCACTCGCTCAAGATGACCAGCAGGGCCGGATCGGGCCATCCCACGACCTGTATGTCGATGGCGGAGATTGCCGCCTGCCTGTTCTTTAACGAGATGCAGTACAACATCAAAGACCCGTACGACTGGGGGAACGACGAGTTCGTCCTGTCCAAGGGGCATGCCGCGCCTATTTTGTGGGCGGCCTATGCTGAGGCCGGGATCATTCCTGTGAGCAGCTTGATGAACCTGCGGAAGATCACGAGTGTGCTGGAAGGGCACCCCACCCCTCGTATGAAGTGGGTCAAGGCCGCCACCGGTTCGCTGGGACAGGGGCTGTCGGTGGGTGTGGGCATGGCCGCGGCCCAGAAGTTGGCCGGGTCGCGCCGGAGGACCTACGTGGTGATGGGGGACGGCGAGATCGCGGAGGGATCGGTCTGGGAGGCGGCCAACACGGCGGCCGACCTGGGGCTGGACAACCTGACGGCCGTGGCGGACATCAACCGGCTGGCGCAGTCGGAGGCCACCATGCACGGCCATGATATCAGGGCTTATGCCCGGAAATTCAAGGCTTTCGGATGGGATGTCTTCAAGGTGGACGGGCACAAGGTCGGGGAGATCCGGGAGGCCCTGAAGCAGGCGAGGGAATCGAGCGGGCCGGCTGTGATCCTGGCGCGGACCCTGAAGGGCAAGGGGGTGTCTTTTCTGGAGGACAAGGACGGCTGGCACGGCAAACCTCTGAATGAGGAGGCCTTGGCAAAGGCCCTGGAGGAGCTGGGAGAGATGCCGGACATCGATGCCTCCCGGTATGTCAAGGCACCCCGCAAGGGGAAGGTCCCGAAGTTCACGCGCAGGTTTGCCTTCAAGCGGACCGACTACACGGACAAGACCGCCACGCGCCGGGCCTACGGGAACGCGCTCGTGAGCCTGGGACAGGTGAACGATGCGGTGGTGTCCATCGACGGGGATGTGAAGAACTCCACCTATGCGGAGGATTTCTTCCGGGCGTTCCCCAAGCGTTCGTTCCAGTGCTATATCGCTGAGCAGAACATGGTGGGCATGGGGCTGGGGCTGCAGGCCAAGGGTTTCCTGCCCTTTATGGCGACCTTCGCGGCCTTTTTAAGCCGGGCGCACGACCAGATCCGGATGGCGGCCTATTCCATGCCGAACATGAAGTTTGTGGGGTCGCACGTGGGTGTGAGCATCGGCGGGGACGGGCCTTCGCAGATGGGGCTCGAGGACATGGCCCTGTTCACGCCCATCCCGGATTGTGTGGTGCTGTATCCCAGCGATGCGATATCCACGGAGGCGCTGATGGCGGCCATGGCGCGGAAGAAGGGCATGGCGTACCTGAGGACCACGCGGCCGGCCATGCCGATCCTGTACCAGAAAGACGAGGCCTTCCCCATCGGCGGGTCCAAGGTGCTGAAGCGCAGCGGCAAGGACCGGGCCCTGGTGGTGGCGGCGGGGATCACCGTGTTCGAGGCGCTGAAGGCGTATGCGGAGCTGAAAGCGGAGGGTATTGCTGTGCGGGTGGTGGACGCCTACTCGGTGAAGCCTGTGGACAGGGACAACCTGATCAAGCAGGCCAAGGCGGCCGGGGGCCGGGTCGTGGTGGTAGAGGACCACTTCTCGCAAGGCGGCCTGGGGAGTGCGGTGGCCCTGGCACTGGCCGGGGAGGCGCGGATCGAGCATCTGTGCGTGAAAGAGCTGCCGCGCTCGGGGAAACCCGAGGAGCTGATGGACCGCTACGGCATCTCCGCCCGGCACATCGTCGCCGCCATCAAAAAAATCATTTAGGGGTCAGACCTCAAAAAGTTACTGAAAATAAATGAGATAGACCTTTAGAAGCCCCTTTACCTAGGCTTAGGGGGTTACTTTTGGCCCCAAAAAGCACATTCTAAGCAAGAAAATGAAATCGGCACTGTCCCTCGCTTTTGGGCTGGCGGCAGGCATCCTGCTCCTGCATGCAGGAA
>JAUXEH010000159.1 GCA_030620655.1 Candidatus Aminicenantota bacterium
CGGCCGCGGGACTCCTATGTGCTTGCCACCAAGGTGCCGGGTGACCGCGACCGCAAGACCGGTTTCCTCCTGCCGGAGACCTCTGCCGAGAACTTCAAGACGAAATTCGACACCAGTCTCGAACGCCTGGGTTTGGAGTATGTGGACATCCTCTACCTCCACAACCTCAAAAGGGGACAGGACGCCCAGTCAGAACCCATGATCAAGGCCCTGCAGGATGAGAAAAGGCGCGGCCGGGCCAGGTTTATCGGCGTGACCACCCACGCCGGCGAACCCGAAGTCATCCGGGCGGCCATCGAGGCCGGTGTCTATGATGTGGTGCTGAGCGCATACAACTTCCGCAAGGACTACCTCGATGACCTGCGCAAGGCCGTGGCAGAGGCGGCCCAGGCCGGGCTGGGTGTCGTGGCCATGAAGACTCAGGGCGGCGTGTTCTGGGACAAGGAGAAGACCGATCCCATCAACATGAGGGCCGCGCTCAAGTTCGCACTCCAGGATACCAACCTGCACACGGCCATCCCCGGATTCACCACTTTCGACCAGATGGAGCTGGACCTGTCTGTCATGGAAGACCTGACGCTTACCGAGCAGGAGTACGCCGACCTCAGGCTGGATGAGAAGACGGGAGGCCTGTACTGCCAGGCCTGCGGCCAGTGCCTACCGCAGTGCCCCCGGCAGCTTCCGATCCCGGATGTGATGCGCTCCTACATGTATGCCTACGGCTACGGCAACCTGGAGAAGGCTCATTCGCTGATCACATCCCTGGACCTGGGGGACAACCCCTGCGGAGAATGCTCGAGCTGTAATGTGACCTGCGCCAAACGCTTCGATGTCAAGGGACGGGTCCAGGATATCACGCGCCTGAAGAGCCTCCCCGCCGACTTTTTCGCGTAAAATTGGGGACAGGCCCCAAAAAGAATTGGGGACAGGCCCCAAAACGGGATTCACTCTAAAAATCCAGAGGATATGCACAAATTTCCCCATGGGAAAATGAGCGTTCCCATTATTAGCCTGAGGGCCATCTTTTTTTGGGGCCTGTCCCCAATTGCTATTTTTTTACTTGACAGGCCGACTCTGGCTGCAGTAAACTGATTGAGCGCTCGCTCAATCAGACATGAAGAACACAGACACTCCCGAAAGGATCACAGACATCCCCTCTCAGGTGAAAGATCCCGATCTCATCGGACGGCGCCGCCGCCAGATCATGGATGCCGCAGTCCGGCTGTTCATCGAAAAGGGCTTCCACAAGACCACCACCCGGGAGATCGCTCGCGAATCCGGGATATCCACCGGGCTGCTGTACGAGTATGTGTCCAGCAAGGAAGACGTGCTGTACCTCGTGTGCGACGCCATCCACGCCGAGGTGGAGGCGACGGTGGCCGAGGCCGTCCAGAGGGTGTCCGAGGGAAGCAACGTTCTGGCGGCCATGATACGGGAGTATTTTTTGGTCTGTGACCGCATGAGCGACCACATCCTGCTGGTCTACCAGGAGACCAAGGCCCTTCCCGATCAATGGCGCCGCCGCGTGCTGGAAAACGAGGTCAAGCTGACCAACATTTTCGTCAGCACACTCGAAGGCCTGGCACGATCCGGCGATTTTCCCCGACTCCCGCGCAAGTCCATCGAGCTCATCGCCCACAACATCACGGTGCTCGGCCACATGTGGACATTTCGGCGCTGGTTCCTGTCCCGCCACTACTCCATCGAGGACTATATCAAGCGGCAGACGGATTTCATCCTGGGGAAATCCACCAAGAAGGAGACGCAATGAGCCAAGAACCCGAAGCCTATCGTTCCAAGAACCATATCCGGGTCGTCACGGCCACCTCCCTGTTCGACGGACACGACGCCGCCATCGGCATCATTCGGCGGATCCTGCAGAGCACGGGCGTCGAGGTCATCCATCTGGGGCACAACCGCTCGGTCCTGGAGATCGTGGATGCGGCTATAGAAGAGGACGCGCAGGGTATCGCCGTCTCATCCTACCAGGGCGGTCACCTGGAGTACTTCAAGTACATGGTCGATCTCTTGAAGGAGCGGGGCGCATCCCGCATCCGGATTTTCGGCGGCGGAGGAGGGGTCATCATCCCCGAGGAGATCAAGGAGCTCGAGGATTACGGAGTGACCAAGATCTACTCCCCGGAGGACGGCGCCAAATGGGGTCTGCAGGGCATCATCAACCACATGGTGGAGAGGATGGATTTCTGTACCGTGGCCGAGGAGGCTCCGGATTACGCGCGGCTGTCCCCAGAAAACAAACGGCAGGTGGCCGGGGCGCTGACCGCTGTCGAGCTGGCCAAGGCCGGGGAATACGGAGACCTCTCCGAGATCCTGTCGGAGCTGGACCGGGGCGCGTCGTCCCGGATCATCCCGGTGGTGGGCATCACCGGGACCGGTGGCGCCGGCAAGTCTTCGCTGACAGACGAGCTGGTCCAGCGGATCCTGCGTGACATCCCCGAGGTCTCTGTGGCCATCGTCAGCTGCGATCCCTCGCGCCGCAAGACCGGAGGGGCCCTGCTGGGGGACCGCATCCGTATGAACGCCATCAACCACCCGCGCGTTTACATGCGTTCGCTGGCCACGCGCCTGTCCCAGACCGAGATTCCCGAGGCTTTGCCCGAGGTGCTGAGCGTGCTCAAGGCCTCCGGCTTCGGCCTCATCCTGGTTGAGACGGCCGGGATCGGCCAGGGGGACTCCCGCATCACCGACCTGGTCGACCTCTCCGTCTATGTCATGACCAGCGAGTACGGGGCGGCGTCCCAGTTGGAAAAGATCGACATGCTCGACTTCGCCGACCTGGTCGTGATCAACAAATTCGAGAAGAGGGGAAGCGAAGACGCGCTGCGGGATGTCCGCAAACAGGTGCAGCGGAACCGCAAGGCCTTCGACACCGACCCCGCGTGCCTGCCTGTCTTCGGAACCATCGCCTCGAAGTTCAACGACGATGGGGTGACCGCCTTGTATCAGGCCCTGCTGGCGGGGGTGATAGAAAAGACCGGCGCCCCCTTCGACACGCACATGCCGCCGTGCGACAACAGGACCTCCACGTCAAAGACCACCATCGTTCCGCCCGAGCGCACGCGCTACCTGGCGGAGATCGCCGAGACCGTGCGCGCCTACCACCAGCACACTGGGGAGCAGGCCGCCGCGGTCCGCAGCCGCTGGCACCTCTCCGAATCCCTCAAACGTCTGAGCGGCCTGGACCATCAAGATGGCGCTCTGGGTGGGCGGGAACAGGGAGGGGGAGGTTTGGACGGGCTGGCACGCCTCAAGCAGGAGGTCGCCCTGGCCGATGAAAGGATCAAGGAAGAGACGCGGCGGGTCCTGAAAGAGTGGGAGGAGATCCGGGAGAAATACAGCCAGGACGAGCTGTGCTATGAGGTCCGGAACTGCGACATCAAACTCCCGCTCTCCACGGAATCCCTCTCTCACCAGAAGATCCCCAAGATCGTCCTGCCCCGGTTCCAGGACCCGGGAGAGATCTACCGCTGGATGCGCGAAGAAAACGTCCCCGGGTATTTCCCCTTTACGGCCGGGGTCTTTCCCTTGAAGAGAGTGGGAGAAGACCCCACCCGCATGTTCGCCGGCGAGGGCGATCCGGCCCGCACCAACCGCAGGTTCAAGCTGCTGTCCGCAAACTACCATGCCAAGCGCCTGTCCACGGCCTTCGATTCCGTGACCCTCTACGGCTGCGACCCGGAGGAGCGCCCCGACATCTACGGCAAGGTCGGCACCTCGGGTGTCAGCATCTGCACGCTGGATGACGTCAAGGTGCTCTACGGCGGGTTCGACCTGAGTGCGCCCACCACCTCGGTGTCCATGACCATTAACGGTCCCGCACCCATGATCATGGCGATGTTCCTCAACACCGCCATCGACCAGCAGGTGGACCGATTCACAGACGAGCAGGGGAATCCCCCCACAGAGGAGCAGTACCTGACCATCCGGGCAGATGTGCTCTCTAAAGTTCGGGGCACGGTCCAGGCCGACATCCTCAAAGAGGACCAGGGCCAGAACACGTGCATTTTTTCCACGGATTTCGCGCTAAGGATGATGGGGGATATCCAGGAATATTTCATCCATAACGATGTACGCAACTTCTATTCGGTGTCCATCTCCGGCTATCACATCGCCGAGGCCGGGGCCAATCCCATCACCCAGCTGGCCCTGACCCTGTCCAACGGCTTCACGTATGTGGAGTACTACCGCTCCCGCGGCATGCCTCTCGACAGCTTCGGCCCCAACCTGTCCTTCTTCTTCTCCAACGGCATGGACCCGGAATACACGGTGATCGGCCGGGTGGCCCGCCGCATCTGGTCCATTGCCATGCGGGACAAATACCGGGCCTCGCGCCGCACCCAGATGCTCAAGTATCACATCCAGACCTCGGGACGCTCGCTCCACAGCCAGGAGATCCAGTTCAACGACATCCGCACCACCCTGCAGGCCCTGTGCGCGGTCTACGACAACTGCAGCAGCCTCCACACCAACGCCTATGACGAGGCCATCACCACTCCCAGCGATGAATCCGTGCGGCGGGCCCTGGCCATCCAGCTCATCATCAACCGCGAGTGGGGGCTGGCCAAGAACGAGAACCCGCTGCAGGGCAGCTTCGTCGTCGAGGAGCTGACCCGGCTGGTGGAGGAGGGCGTGCTCCTCGAGTTCGACCGCATCTCGGAGCGGGGCGGGGTCCTGGGCGCCATGGAGACCGGCTACCAGCGCAGCCGCATCCAGGAGGAGTCCTTGCACTACGAGCTGCTCAAACACACGGGTGAGCTGCCCGTGGTCGGTGTCAACACCTTCCAGAATCCTGAGGCTGCTGATCCGGATGCTGTCGAGACCCAGACATGTATCCCGCTCGCCCGGGCCACTGAGGAAGAGAAGGAATCCCAGCTTAGCCGCCTGGCCGAGTTCCGGAAGAGAAACGAAAAGGAAGCCCCGGCCGCCCTGGAGCGGCTGCAGCAGGTGGCTCTCGCCGGTGAGAACATCTTCGCCGAGCTCATGAACACAGTGCGTTTCTGTTCACTCGGCCAGATCACACAGGCCCTTTACGGAGTGGGCGGCCAGTACCGCCGCAACATGTGAAGGAAGGAAAACCGCGGTGGTCCATATCCTTCAGCTGAAGCGATGAAAAGAAAACACGCGGTCAACCTGACGGTTTCCCTCATAGCGGCGGCCCTGCTGCTCGTGATCGTGACCTATGTCATTCAAAAAATCAGGCTGGAGGTCTTTGTTTTCGAGGGCCTATCCGGCCCTTCCAAGCTCACTGTGGTTCCCCCGCCTGATCCGGAGCCTTTGTCTTCGTACACAAAGGGCTCTTCCAGCCGGCTGGCCATCCTCTTGACCGATACCGAGAGCTCGTGGCTCGGACTCGCGCACGGCCTCAAGTCCCTCGGTGTTCCCATCTCCGTAACGACGGACCACCGGCGAGCCCTGGAGCATCGCGTGGTCCTGGTCTATCCCATGATATCCGGCAGGGTCCTGGAGGCTTCTGCCTTGAAGGCCTTGGCCGCCTTCCCCAGGGGAGGGGGCACCCTGATCGGTGTGAATGTGCACGGGGGAGGCCTGAACGAGGTGTTTGGATTCGAAGAAGCGATTTCCTCTCGAGAACGGTATGAGATAAGGTTCGACACCACACAACCCTTGGTTTCCGGCCTCCATGATCCCAAGGAATCGGTCCTGCGGATCTTTTCGGAGGGAGAGAGTGATGAAGCCGGGAGCCCTCGGGCCGAGGCAGATCCCTCACCAGGTCGGGACAGGATACCATTGGGAACCCTGGGATACACGGCGCCCAGAAACAAGCCTCTGGCCGTGTTTGAAGACGGAACGGCCGCGATCACACAGAAGCCTTACGCGGCCGGCGCCGCCTATGCCTTCGGGATCGACCTGGGTTTCCTGATCCTTAAGGGGTATAACTATCGCGAGGTGGGTATAGCGCGCAGCTATGTCAATGAGTACGAGCCCACCCTGGATGTCCTGCTCGGGCTCCTGAAAAAGATCTATCTCGAAGCCGAGCCGGATGCGGTCACGCTGGCACCGGCCCCTTCGGGCAGGTCCCTGGCGGTCATGATCACGCATGATGTGGACTACCCCAAATCCCTGCTCACTTCTCTCCGTTATGCGGAGTATGAAAAAAGCCAGGGCATCCGGGCCACCTACTTCATCCAGACTAAATACATCCGTGACTGGAACGATGCCATCTTTTTTAATGACGAATCCGTGGGGGTGCTGAGGGAACTGGAGGCTCTGGGCATGGAAGTGGGCAGCCACACCGTTTCCCATGCCGAATTGTTCAGTGATTTCCCCCTGGGGACCGGGACCGAACGGTATCCCGCCTACCGGCCGTTCATCAAGAGGCGCCTGGAAGCCGTGAACGGGACCATCCTGGGGGAGCTGCGTGTCAGCAAATTCCTCCTGGATCACTTCTTGCAAGGGGCGCCCGTGGTGTCCTTCCGGCCGGGCTTCCTGTCCAATCCGTTCGCCTTGCCCCAGGCCCTCAAGGCCACCGGGTATCTGTACACCTCGACCATCACGGCTAACAAATCCCTGACCCACCTGCCGTTCCAGCTCACCTACAACCGGGATTTTCGGGCCGAGGTCGACGTGTATGAGTTCCCCATAACCGTGGAGGACGAACACCTGCCCCGGATGGGAGACCGGCTGCCTCAGGCCGTGGA
>JAUXEH010000134.1 GCA_030620655.1 Candidatus Aminicenantota bacterium
ACACCACGACACCGGGATTTCCCGCCGGCATGGCGGTGAGCGACAAGTCCGATGTGTCGTTCAGCGAAGACGGCGGCATCGTGCTCTTCGGCATCAAGGAGATCCCCGAGCCCAAAAAAGACGAAGAGGAGGATGAGGAGGAAGAGGCCAGGTTCGAACTGTGGCACTGGAACGATCCCTATCCCCAGCCCCAGCAGAAGATCATGGCCCAGAGGGTCCGGGACAACACCTGGGAGTCCGTCTATCACATCGCGGATAAAAAATTCGTCAAGCTGGCCGACGAGACGATCCCTGATGTGAGCCTGTCCGATAACGGCAAGGTGGCCTTTGCTGCGACCATCTGGCCCTATACCAAGCGGGTCTCTTATTTCGGGTCGTTTTATGACATCTACGTGGTCGATCCGAAGACCGGGGAAAAAGCCCTGGTGAAAAAGGGCTTGTACGGCTTCTCCCGCCTCTCACCCGGCGCGAAATATGTCTACTGGTTCGAAGGCACGGACTGGCACGTCTACGAAATCGCCTCCGGGGTCGCCAGGAACGTGACCGCCGGCCTGGGCGTGCGCTTTGACCGGGAGGACCATGATACACCCAATCCTGCCAGGGGATACGGAACGGCGGGCTGGACGGAAGGCGATGCCGCCCTCCTGGTCTATGACCGCACTGACATCTGGGAGATCAAGCCCGATGGCAGCGGGTCCCGCATGATCACCGAGGGTTTCGGCCGGGAGAACGACCTCTCGTTCCGGTACGCCCGCCTGGACCGGGAGGAGAAGACCATAGATCCCAAGAAGGCCATGCTCCTCACGGCCACGAACGTGCAGACCATGGCCCATGGGTTTTACTCCGACACTGTCGATGGTACGGCAGAGCCCCAAAGACTCCTCATGGCGGACAAGAGCTTTGGTTCTCCGCAGAAGGCCAAGGAAGCCGAGGTGCTGCTTTTCACTCGGCAGGCCTTTGACGAGTATCCGGATCTTTGGGTGAGCGGGCTGGATTTCAAAGAACCCGGGAAGCTGACCGACCGGGGGCGCCAGATGGATCCCTACATCTGGGGCAAGGCGGAACTGCGGGATTTTCTCAGCGCCGACGGCAAACCCCTGAAGGGCATCCTGGTCAAGCCGGACAACTTCGATCCCGACACCAAATACCCCCTGATGGTGTACATCTACGAGACCCTTCATCAGGGCCACCACCGATACCGCGACCCCTCTCCCGGAAGCTCGGTCAATCCTTCCTATTATGTGAGCAACGGCTATGTCCTGTGGATGCCCGACATCGAGTATGACACCGGCTATCCCGGCCAGGACGCCCTGAAGTGTGTGCTGCCCGGCATCCACATGCTGATCCGGGAGGGCTACATCGACCCCAAGGCCATCGGCATCCAGGGGCACTCCTGGGGGGGGTATCAGATCTCCTACATGGTCACGCAGACCCACATCTTTGCCGCGGCCAACGGAGGCGCCCCGGTCTCCAACATGACCTCCGCTTACGGCGGGATACGCTGGGGGAGCGGTATGGTGCGGCAGTTCCAGTACGAGCACACGCAGAGCCGCCTGGGAGACACCCTGTGGAGAGTCCCCCTGCGCTACATCGAGAATTCTCCCATCTTCTGGGTCGACAAGATCCAGACTCCTCTCATGTACATGCACAACGACGAGGACGGGGCCGTTCCCTGGTACCAGGGCATAGAGTTCATCATGGCCCTACGCCGCCTGAGCAAGGAAGCCTACATGTTCAACTACAACGGGGAGGCTCATGGGCTGCGCAAGCGCGTCAACCAGGAGGACTGGACCATCCGCATGGCTGAGTTTTTCGACCATTTTCTCAAAGGCGCACCTTTGCCGGACTGGATGAAGAACGGCATCCAGGCCTGGGATAAAGAGGAGAAGAAATAGCGGCGATCCAGACCGTGTTGCTGACTGTGTACTCCATGGTCCTGGCAGGCGGGATCATCCTCATGCTGGGGCGTCTGGTGTCCCTCTTCATCCGCAGCCAGGATTTCGACGTGCAGTTCTAGAGCGGCCTCCGAATTTCCCAGCCTTCCTGAATGCCGGCGCCGGGCAGAGTCTGCGCCGGCAGTTCTGCGAGGCACTCCTCTCCTGCCTGTGACAGCGCTGTGCATCCCTACCCGTTGAAATCGAGTTATCACCAGTGGCGGGAATAATCCCGGCCGTATCTTGTATATGAGTATGGAGATGCTGAAACAAAGAATAGGGGCGAACGAAGAGACACGGAGGTATACAATGTCAAGTCGAAAATGGTTTGGAATCCTGGTGCTGGGGCTCCTCACCGGATCCCTGGTCCTGGGGATCGCCCCGGTAGAGAAGGCCGCGTCCCTTAAGGGGATTGTGACCGATCCCGGAGGCAATCCGCTCCCTCTCGCCACGGTGGTACTTGTCAACCTGAACACAGAGGTCAAACTCACGGCCCTGACCGGAAAGAGGGGGGAGTTCGTTTTCGAAGGACTCCCATCCGGGAATTACCAGCTCAAAGCCTGGGCGGCCGGGTTCAGCCCCGCAATACGGAAGAACATCCGCATCACCCAGGGGAAGACCGTGACCCTCGCATTGAAGCTTTTTCCGGGCCCTGCCCGGCCGGGCGATGAAGAGCTGAGAGACCTCAAGGTCGAGATGCCCGAGAAAGAAGGAGTCATTGGCGGCGTGGTCGGCGGTGTCCTGGGCGGTGTGACGCGGGCTTCCCACCGCACCCGTCCGGGGGAGGCCCCCGTCCCCAACTATCAGCCCTTTCACAACACCGAAGAGTACAGCCGGATCTACGAGAACATCTTCCTGCCGGCGCTCAGCAACCCGCTCTCCACCTTTTCCATCGATGTGGACACGGCCTCTTATGCCAATGTCCGGCGCTTCATCAACAGCAACCAGTTCCCCACCAAGGACGCGGTGCGCATCGAGGAGATGATCAACTACTTCACGTACGCCTATCCCGCACCCGGGAAGAACCGCCCCTTCGCGCTGTACACGGAGATCTCGACCTGCCCCTGGGATGCCCGGCACAGGTTGATCCACATCGGCCTCCAGGGTAAGAAACTGGAAACAGAGGAGCTTCCCCCCTCGAACCTGGTCTTCCTGCTGGATGTGTCCGGATCCATGAGCTCTCCCAACAAGCTTCCCCTGCTGAGGCAGGCGTTCAAACTCCTGATCAGGGAACTGGGTCCCCGGGACCGTGTGGCGATCGTGGTGTATGCCGGGGCCGCCGGCCTGGTCCTTCCCTCCACGGCGGCGGGCCAAAAGGAGAAGATCATAGGCGCCATCGAGCGCCTGAATGCGGGCGGCTCGACCGCGGGGGGTGCGGGCATCCGGCTCGCCTACCAGATGGCGGAGGAGAACCTCATCCCCGGAGGCAACAACCGGGTCATCCTGGCCACCGATGGCGACTTCAACGTGGGTGTGTCCAGCACCTCGGAGCTGGTCCGCATGATCGAGGCAAAAAGGGAGAAGGGCGTGTTCCTGACCGTGCTGGGCTTTGGCATGGGTAACTACAAAGACGGGCGGATGGAGCAGCTGGCCGACAAGGGCAATGGCAACTATCACTACATCGACAACCTGATGGAAGCCAAGAAGGTGTTTGTCGATGACATGCAGGGGACGCTCTTCACCATCGCCAAGGATGTCAAGATCCAGGTCGAGTTCAACCCGGCCAAGGTCAAAGCCTATCGCTTGATCGGCTACGAGAACCGGATGCTCAAGAAGGAAGACTTCGCCGACGACCGGAAGGATGCAGGCGAACTGGGTGCCGGACACACGGTGACGGCGCTGTATGAGGTCATCCCCTATGGCTCGGAGGAAGATATCCCGTCCCATGGGGACCTGAAGTACCAGCAGGCCAGGATCGATCCCAAGGCTTTCAAGAGCAGGGAGATCCTGACCGTCAACCTGCGTTACAAGGATCCGGATGCAGACAAGAGCAGGCTCATCCGGCATCCCCTTGTGGACCGGCCGGTATCATTGGACCGGGCCTCACCCGACTTCAAATTCTCCGCGGCTGTGGCGTCTTTCGGCATGCTGCTGCGGGAATCGGAGTTCAAGGGGGATGCCTCCTATGAGAGCGTGCTTAAGCTGGCACGCGAGGCCAAAGGCCGGGATTTTTACGGCTACCGGGCCGAGTTCATCCAGCTGGTGGAAAAGACCCGGCTGCTGCAGTCCATCGCCTCGAAGACGAACTAGCCTGTCCGCAAGCGTACACTCCCTGCTTCACAAACGAACACCAGCGGGCCCGGCCTTTTGAAATGCCTGCCTGGGATTTGGATCTGGCATGGATATTGCAGAACTAATCACATCGAGAGGGGCTGATTAGCCTTCCCTTCTCCGGTATGCAGCTGAGAGACCGATGAGCGTAAGTTCGAAAATCTTCTTTTTTGTCATCGTCCTGCTGCTGCTGTTATTTCTAACGTTTATGATGCCGGTCAGGGCGCAGGCGGCCCCACCGTTCCCTTTTGTGGGGATGGGGTGAGTCTGAGGACGGATTAGAGGAGGTCGGTTATGAGCAAGATGATCATCGTTCTTTGTGTGACGGTATTTCTGTTTGCGATGCTTTTCGCCTAGGACCAGAGAGTGACACGGACCAAAAAGCCGTGAGGCTTTCCCATAGAGACGCCGATACCTGGAGGCAGCGAATACAAACCCTTCAGCCAGCCCTCCTGGATCAGAGGTTTTCGCTGCCTCCCTTTTTCCCTCTCCCTTTGGCCCCAAGAAGGGCTGCCGGGATCTGCACAGCCTTGGCCCTTGTGCTGCTGTTGTTTTCTTCCCTGCCGGCGAAGGGTGCGCAGGACTCCCGCGATCGGGATCACCAGCCCGACAAGGTCATGGACCTTATGGGGGTCAAGGCCGGGATGGTCATAGGCGAAGTGGGGGCCGGCTCGGGTTACTTCACCTTTCATCTGGCCCGGCGGGTGGGAGAGACCGGGAAGATCTATGCCAACGATATCTCGCGGCGGGCCCTGAATTCCCTGGAGCGCCGCAAAGAGCGAGAGGGGATCACCAACATCGAGACCATCGTCGGAGAGGTGGAAGACCCGCTTCTTCCGGAGGGACTGGATATGGTGTTTATCGTGAACGCGTTTCACGACATTGCGCGCCAGGTCGTGCTCCTGGACAACCTGGCACCCAGCCTCAAGCCGGGAGCGGCCGTGGTCATCCTCGATCGGGATCCGGAAAAGTTCAGGGATTCTGCCGGCCATTTTTTGACCCGAGAGGAGGTCCTGGAGAGGATCGCAGAGAGTGTATTCGAGCTGGACCGGATAGAGACCTTCCTGCCCCAGCACAACATCTACATCATACGGGTTCCTCATCAGCTTCCCCGACTGATCTTAAACTCAACACGGTTATGGAGATGCTTACTTTAATTAATAAATCCTGGAACGGCCATTGTTTCCCGGTTACAATAGAGACGGACGCATGATACAGCGCACGCGTGTCATCAGCCTGATTTGTTCCGCCCTGTTCCTGGTCTGTCTGGGAGGAAACCATCATGCTGTGGAGCGCTCGGATCCGCAGATCGATTTCCCGATTCTTAACGGTCCCTACCTGGGGCAGACCCCGCCCGGTGAAACCCCCGGAATATTTGCCCTGGGAGTCGTGTGCACGGGGAGATATGTACTCAATGCCGTATTCTCGCCGGACCTCAAGGAGTTCTACTTCTCAACCATGGATGCGGACAAGACCTACACCATCCTGCAGATGCGGGAGATCGAGGGGCGCTGGACCCGCCCCCGCATCGCTCCCTTTTCCGGGACCCACAGCGATGCGGATCCCTTCATCTCCCCGGATGGGAGACAGCTGTTTTTCCCTTCCGACCGGCCGCTCGAAGAGGGCGGCGCGGCAGCGGATGGCTACAACATATGGGTGATGGACCGATCCGGCCCCGGGTGGACCGATCCTCTACCCCTGGGCCCGGAGATAAACCGCCCGGGCGGTCTCGAGATCTATCCCTCCCTGACCCGGGACGGGACCCTGTATTTTTCCTCTGACCGCCAGGGCGGACGCGGGTCGGGCGACATCTATCGCTCCCGCCGGATAAACGGGAGTTATGCCCACCCGGAAAATCTGGGCAAGGCCGTGAACACTCCCAGCCGGGAGTTCGATGCCTTCATCGCTCCGGATGAGAGCTGCCTGGTCTTTTCCTCCGACAGGCGCGGCGACGGGTTCGGCAAGAGCGACCTGTACATCAGCTTTCGAAAGGGCGAGGAAAAATGGACGCAGGCCGTCAACATGGGCCCGCTGTTCAACAGCAGACAGAGCGAGTTCACTCCCATCGTCACACCGGATGGGAGGTATTTCTTTTTCACCAGCACGAAACTGGGGCAGGCAGACATCTACTGGGTGGATGCCGCGGTGCTGGACAGATATTGCCCAGGGAAGGAGGGGTCATGAATATCCCGAAGCTGCCGTTTACATTCACCGATTGGAGCCAGGAGCAAGCCTGCGAATACAAGGGTGAGACCGGGACGTCTTACTGGTGGACGTTCGAGCAGGGCGGCCTGCGTGTCCGCATCGTCGAGTACTCTCCGGGCTTCCGCTCGGACCATTGGTGCCCGCGCGGCCATGTGCTCTTCGTGCTGGAAGGGGAGCTCATGATCGAGCTCAAAGACGGACGGAGGATCGCCATGCCGGCGGCCACGAGCTTCCAGGCCGGCGATGACGAGGAAAATCCACACCTGGCTTACACAGAGACCGGCGCTAAGGTATTTATCGTCGATTGAGGAAAGCAAGAGGAGGAATACTATGAAGAAGTGGTTTTTCTGTCTTATGGCCCTGGTGGTCCTTTCAGGGACTGCCGGTGCTGCAGATGAATTCCGGGTCACCATCCTGTATGACAACACCGCACACACTCCGGGTACAAAGGCGGACTGGGGATTTGCCTGCCTGATCGAGGGTGCGGAGAAGACCATCCTTTTCGATACCGGCACACAACCGGACATCTTACGGCACAACCTCGAGAGTCTGGGCATCGATTTGGATACGGTGGATCAGGTCGTGATCTCGCATGAGCACGGCGACCACACGGGAGGGCTCTGGTTTTTCCTGGAGAAAAAGACCGGTGTCCCGGTCTATTTCCCGGCCTCGTTCTCGAGCGGGTTCAGCCGCCGCGTGGAGTCTGCGGGCGCCGGTACGGTCAGGGTGACCGAACCGCAGGAGATCTGTAAGGATGTCTGGGTGACCGGTGAGATTAAGGGACCGGTCAATGAACTCGGTATTTTCCTGAACACCGGTCAAGGCCTGGTGGTCATCAGCGGCTGCGCCCATCCCGGGATCGCCGTTATGGTCAGGCACGCCCGCAGCGTGGCGAACAAGGACGTCTATTTTGTCTTCGGCGGATTCCACCTGATGGAAAAGTCCAAGGCCGAGGTGGACGCCATCATCGGGGAGTTCCGGGAGGCCGGCGTCCGAAAATGCGGCGCCACCCACTGTACCGGTGAACAGCAGATCGAGTGGTTCAGGCAGGCCTACGGCGAGAACTTTGTGGAGATGGGGGTCGGCCGGGTTATCCGGATCGCCAAATAGGCTTACTAAGCCCCGCCCGAAAACCATTGATAATTTCCCCATAAGT
>JAUXEH010000072.1 GCA_030620655.1 Candidatus Aminicenantota bacterium
GCACCATGTCCAGATAGAAGTCAGGGTGGGAGAAAACGGCCGCGCTGCTGGCGGCATGGCGGATGCCCGGATCGATGCCGGCGTCTTTCGCACGTCGGTAGTGTTCCAGGAATCTTTTTAGCTGCCGCCGGTCGAATTCCGGATCTTCCGTGAGGGTGGTGGAAAGGCCTGCCAGCTCGATTCCCCTGAGACGGGACAGGCTATGGAGGACGGCGTGGGCCTCGCTCTCCGGGACCCCGGAACGGTGCATCCCGGTGTCGATGTGGACATGGACTTTGATCCGTGTCCCGTGATCCCGGGCGGTCCTGTCCAACTCCTCGTGCCCCTGTGTGGAGAGGATGGGTGTGATCCGATGCCGGAGAAGGGATTCGGCAGAACCGCTGAGAAAGGGCCCGAAATTGTATATGGGGCAGGTCACGCCGGACTTGCGAAGCCTCACCGCTTCAGCCAGCCGGCAGACCATGAGGCCCGCGCTACCGAGCTTGTCGAGACGAGCCGCGGTCTCCACCAGGCCGTGCCCGTAGGCATTGGCCTTGATCACGGCCAGGACAGGCACCTTGACCAGCTCGCGCAGGCGATTCAGGTTGTACCCCAGGTTGTCCAGGTCGAGCTCGATCCAGGACTCGACCCCAGCGCCCGAGGGGGCGGAGTAGGATCCGGGAACAACCCGACCCCTGCCGGATCGGATCATCAGGGGCAAGGCCGGGATACCGAGTCCTGCGAGGCCTAAAAAACTTCTACGTGTAAACCGCATGTTTCCTCCTTGGGACCTGATCCCTCAGCGGCCGGCTTTCGGCCGGCCGGCCTGGGATCCCAGTAACATCGGATAATCCCGTGCGGGTCTGCCGGAGTTCAAGCAGGCCGCCATGGCCCGGAAGTAGGGGAGGGCCTGCCGGAAAAAGAGCTTGAATCCCTCGCAGAGATAGTTGAGGTTCGCTTCGCCGCCCGGGCTCTTCGAGAACCTGTGAGCCGGGCAGCCGCCGTTGCACAGGCTGAGATAGGAACACCGACGGCATACATGGGGCAGCCGGTCTTTTTTATCCTGCCCGAACCGGGACTGGAATTCCCCGTCCAGCATCCTGGTCAGGGAGAGGTCGGCGATATTGCCGAGCAGGTAATCCGGGAACACGAAGTGGTCGCAGCTGTAAAGATCACCATTGTGCTCCAGGGCCACGGCCCGGCCGCAGGTCTCGGCAAACACGCACAGGGAGGAGGGAAGCCCCATATAAAGGCCCAGGAACACATCGAAGTACTGGACAAAGACTTCTCCCACATCGGCCTGCTTCCAGCGGTCGAAGATCCCGGTGAGGAAGCGGCCCCACTGCCTGGATCCCACCGACTGCGGAGTCATCCGTCCCTCGCTGTCACGCTCGACTATGGGGATGAACTGGAAAAAACGGGCGCCGATCCGCTTAAGGAAATCGTAGGTGGCCGTGGGCTGATCCCCGTTGACACGGTTGACCACGGTCAGGATGTTGAACTCCACCCTATGTTTCTTCAGTACCTCAAGACCCTGCAGTGCGGAATCCAGGGATCCGGCCCCGGCCGCATCACGGCGGAAGCGGTCGTGAATCGGTTCCGGGCCGTCGATGCTGATCCCGACCAGGAAGTCCTCATCGCTAAAGAAACGGCCCCATTCCTCATCCAGGAGTGTGCCGTTGGTCTGTATGGTGTTCAGGATCCGCAGCCCCGGCCTCTGATGTTTTTTCTGGAGGGAGATGGCCTTTCGGAAGAACTCGATCTCCAGCAGGGTGGGCTCACCTCCCTGCCAGCTGAAGTGGAGTTCCTGCACCGCCTCCGGCTGACTTTCGATGTACTGTCGGGTGAGCTCTTCCAGGACCTCGTCCGGCATCCGGAACGACCGCTCATCCGGATAGAGGGCGGTTTTCTCCAGGTAGTAGCAGTACTGGCAGTGCAGGTTGCAGACGGCACCGATGGGTTTGACGATGACGTGGTAGGGCCGATCCGTGACAGAGGAAGTGGCCATGGCGGTTCCAGCATAAAGCATTTCCCGGCGGAGGACAAGTCTGCCGTGTTCATATATATATAGTTAGGTCAGGCTGGTCATTAAATCGGGCCACTGAACGGAGAAGACAAATGGCTAAGACAATGAAGCGCAGGGATTTTCTCAAACATACTTCCCGGGCAGCCGCCGCGGCGAGCCTGGGCGGGTGCGGGATCCTGCTGAAGGGGTGCAGCAAGCGGCAGGAATTCGACCTCTTGATCTTGGGGGGTATGGTGGTCGACGGCACGGGCAGCGAACCCCTGTCGGCCGATATCGGCATCGTGGGAGACAGCATCGTCAAGCTCGGGGACATCCCGGCCTCCTGGGGAAAAACCGTGCTGGATGCCAGAGGACTGACCGTCTGTCCCGGCTTCATCGACGTGCATGATCATTCCGACGTCAATCTGCTTTACAATCCTAAGGCGGAGAGCCACATCCGCCAGGGAATCACGACCGTCATAAGCGGCAACTGTGGATATTCTCCTTTCCCGGTGGCGGATGAGATCTTCGAGGAGCGCCAGGCTGCCTTGAAAGAGGCCTTTGACATCGACCTGACGTGGAGGGACATCAGAGGTTTCTTCGCGAGAATGGAAGAGACCGGCATCGCGCTCAACTATGCTACCTATGTGGGGCAGGGGACCATTCGGGGTGCTGCCATGGGCTTCAACGACCGATCCCCCAAGCCCGATGAACTGGAGCGGATGAAGGCGCTGGTGAAGGACAGCATGCAGAACGGGGCCCTGGGCCTTTCCAGCGGCTTGGAATATGCGCCCGGAAGCTTTGCCCAGCCCGACGAGGTGGCCGAGCTCTGCCGGGTGGCGGTGGAGCAGGGAGGGCTTTACGCCACGCATATGCGTGACGAGGGAGACCAGCTGCTGGAAGCCCTGGACGAAGCCATCGGTGTGGCGCGCAGGACCGGGGCCGGGCTTCAGATCTCGCACTTAAAGATCGCTTATTCCAGGAACTGGCACAAGATCGACGACGCCCTGGCCCGGATCGATAGGGCCGTGGAGGAGGGGATCGACGTGTTCTGCGACCGCTATCCCTATATCGCCGGGTCCACCGGTTTCAGCAGCTTCAACTTCCCGCTCTGGGCTCTGCAGGGCACCACCGCGGAGTTCCTGGCCAGGCTGAAGGACCCGACCCTGGAGAGCCGCCTCAGGGCCTATGTGAGCGAGCGCGAGGAGAAGCTCGGCTCCTGGGATAAGGTGATCATCTCATCGGTGGGATCGGAGAAGAACCGGGGCCTGGAGGGCAGGAGTATGCTGGAAGGCATGCAGGAAACCGGGAAAGACGCCTTCGAATTCATGCGCGACCTGGTGATCGAAGAGAACGACCGCGTGAGCCAGATAATCTTCATGATGAACGAGGATAACCTGAAGCGGATCCTGGCTCATCCCAGGGTGGGCGTGGGTTGTGACGGATCGGCCATGGCTCCCTATGGGGAACTGGGCCGGGGAAAGCCTCACCCGCGATCCTACGGCACCTTCCCGCGCGTCCTGGGCAAGTACATCCGCGAGGAAAAGATCCTGCCCCTGTCTGAGATGGTCAGGAAGATGACCTCCGTTCCCGCAGCCAAGTTCGGATTCGCGGGGCGGGGCCTCCTGAGGTCCGGCAACCTCGCCGACATCGTGATTTTCGACCAGGAACGCGTGGCCGACCGGGCGACCTGGAAGGAACCGCACCAGTATCCCGTGGGCATCGAGCATGTCATCGTGAACGGCCAGGTGGTGGTCGAGAACTCCGAGCACACCGGCCGGCTCCCCGGCCGCATCCTGCGGTCCCGCGCGTCCAGCTCATGATCCGTGTCTTCCGGCTCACCTGCCTGTTCATCTGCTTCCTGCCGCTCTCCCTGACCCCGTTGCTGGAACCGCAGGCGTCATCCGGACCGGATCTCGACCTCCGTTTGGAATACCGCGCCCTGCAGCCGGGTGAGGTTATAAAAGTCACGCTTTCCGGTCAGGTTCCGATAAGTCAGGCGCATCTCCGTTTTTCCGGCGAGAAGTCCATGCTATGGGAGGAGGAGCGGACAGGCGATTTCCTCGCATTTCTGGGGTTGGATCTGGGCATCCAACCCGGGGACTATCCCCTGGTCGTGACCGCCCAGCTGGGGGATGGCACACTAGGCACCGTACGCAAGGAGATCCGGGTGATCCCCAAGGAGTTCCCGGTCGAGCGGCTGCGGGTGGACGGGAAGTTTGTTACGCCGCCGGCCGAGGCCCTGGAGCGGATCCGCATCGAGGCGGAACTCACACGGTCGATCTATACCGGCCGCAGCCCGGTCTGGCTGGGAGAGGGAGGTTTCGTGCTTCCGACAGACGGCCGGGTGAATCCCAATTTCGGCAGGAGGCGGGTCTTCAACGATCAGCCGCGCTCGCCGCACAGCGGCGTGGACATCTCCTCTCCCCACGGCACGCCGGTCAAGGCCTCCAATTCGGGCCGGGTGGTCCTGGTCCGCGGCCTGTATTACGCCGGAAATACGGTCGTCATCGACCACGGCCTGGGTGTCTTCTCCATCTATCTCCACTTTTCCCGGATGCTGGTGGAGGAGGGCGCCTTCGTCCGGAAGGGAGAGCCGATCGGTGAGGTGGGGGCCACGGGCCGGGTTACCGGGCCGCACCTGCACTGGAGCGTCCGCATTCTGGGCAGTCGGGTGGACCCGCTGTCGATGTTGGACCTGCGGCTGGATTGACCCCTCCAGGCCGGTGGTACTCAGGTCTGTTCCGATATCCCGATCTGTGCCGGAAAGGTTCCCATACTATTTCTTCAGGTAATGGGCCAGCCAGTCGAGCATGGTCCGCCACCACAGCTCGGCATTGCGTGGTTTGGAGATGAAGTGCCCTTCGTCCGGGAAATACAGCAGTTTGGACGGTACGTCCTGTCGCTGGAGGGCTGTGAACAGCTGGAATCCCTGGGTGACCGGCACACGGAAATCCAGCTGGCCGTGGATGACCAGGCAGGGGGTCTCGAAATCCCGGACAAATGCGCTGGGCGACCACTTCGTGTACTGCTCCGGGCTGGTCCAGGGTGTGCCCCGGAACTCCCACTCCGGGAACCACAGCTCCTCGGTGGCCCCGTGCATGGACTTAAGGTCGAAGACGCCGGCATGCGATATGAGGCAGCGGTAGCGGTTGCTGCGGCCCTCGATCCAGTTGATCATGTATCCACCGTAGGACGCGCCGGCCGCGGACAGGTGGTCGGCATCGATGAAATCGTATTGATCCAGCAGATAATCCAGCCCCTTTTCCAGGTCTACATAGGGCTTCCCGCCCCAGTCTCCACTGATGGAGTCCGTGAATTCCTGTCCGTATCCGGTGCTGCCGTGGAAGTTGATCATGGCCACCACGTATCCTGGGGCGGCGAACATCTGGGCGTTCCAGCGGAAGTGGAAGTTGTCCATCCAGGCCCCCTGCGGCCCCCCGTGGATGAGCATCACCAGGGGATACTTGCGGGAGGGATCGAAGAAGGGAGGCTTGACCAGGAGGCCGTGGATGCTCTCGCCTTGGGCGCCCTGGAATGAGAAGTCCTCCAGGGGCCCCATCTCGAGCGTCTCTAGGAGCGCGTCGTTGGTGTGGGTCAGCTGAGACACGTCCAGGCTGCCGATGTCCAGGACAAAGACCTCGGGCGGGGAGTCGATGGCCTGTCTCATGAAAACCATGGTTTCGCCGTCCGGGGTGAGCCGCGGCGAGCCGATCATGTGCTCCTTTGCGAGGTAAAGAACACAGCCGGGCTCCAATCCAGTCTTTGCCAGCCCGTTCCAGGCCCGGTCCTGGTAGGTGAAGAAGATCTGGATGTCTTCCGGGTCCCAGAAGATGTCGCCTACAGAGAAATCGGCATCGGGGGTCAGGCTGCGGCTGGTTCCCTCCTTGCGGTCGAAGAGCATGAGCTGGTAGCGGTCGGCCTCGAACCCGGGCTGTGCCATGGCCCGATAGGCCAGGAAGCGGCCGTCGGGGGAGTAGGCGATCCCGTTGTCGTTGGCCCGGTTGTCCGTGATCTGTTTCAGGTTTTTCCCGTCGAGAGAATTGGTGAAGACATCGTTGTTGGTTCCCAGGCCCTTCCTGAGGTCCGGGTCGATGTTGCGTACGAAGGCGATCTCGGTACCGTCCGGCGAGAAGGCGTAATCCTGCGTGCTGCCCAGCGAGGTGGGGGGTGTGTCGAAATCACCCGGGCTGACATCGACCGCCTCGCCTCCAGCGGCCGGGATCACGAACAGGTGGCTCCGCCGGCCGTCCCGCCAGCTGTTCCAGTGCCGGAACAGAAGCTGGTTGAAGATCTGAGCCTTGACCGGATCTTCGGCCTGCTGTTTGAGCATCCGGGCGTTGCTTTCGGCGTCGGGGGCATCCGGGAACACGGAGGAGAGGAAGACCAGGTGGGTGCCGCTGGGAGACCACTCGACACCGGAGGCGCCGGCGGCTATACGGGTCAGTTGCCTGGCCTCTCCACCGTCCAGGCCCAGGAGCCAGATCTGGGGTGTGCCGCTCCGGCTCGAGGTGAAAGCCAGGGTTTTCCCGTCCGGAGACCAGCGCGGGTGGGAATCCGACTTGGGGCTTGTCGTGAGTCTCCTGGCTTCCCCGCCCTTGAAGGGGATGACCCAGATGTCGCTGTTGCTGCTATTCCGTTCGTGGTCCATCTCCGTGACCACGTAGGCCACCTGCGTTCCGTCCGGTGAGACCTGCGGATCGGCGACCCGTTTAATCCGGATGAAGTCCTCAAATGTCAGAGGCTTCTTTTGCGCGGATAATCCAGGGGAGATTAGGAGCAGAAGCACGGCAACCGAAAGGGCGAGTGTGCGTTTCATGATCCCTCCTTATTCTGTCCAAGGTCCGACCCCAGGATTCTCGTTCAGGGGTCTTGACCTCATGTTAGGGCTCCAGCCGGATTCCGTCAAGGGGTTTGATCCTTCGGAAGCATTTCCAAAGCCTTTTAGGGCGGATTTGGGCGGGGGTGGTAGCATGCCCACAGCTCCATGCGGAAGGGAGGTGGGATTAGAGAGGGGGCGGTTGGCTGGATTGACATTTGGCCGCACCATATCTATAGTTAAACCTCATTTTTCAGTGGGGAGACGGCCATGCACGACCAAGAGCGACCGGACACATTAATACAGGATTCCCTGGCGCAGGCGGTCCTCCGTGCCTATCGGGAAGGGCAGGAAGACGAGGCGCTCGAACCCATTGTTGCCGTCGATGATGCCGGCCGACCTGTGGGGAGGATGCGCGGCGGAGACTATGTGATCTTCTATGATATCCGCGGCGAAAGGGAAATCCAGATAACTGAGAGCCTCATCCGGCCCGACTTTCCCCATTTCCAGGTCGAGCCGGATACCGCCCTGAAATTCGTGACCATGATCGAATACAGCAAAGATCTCGCTGTCAGAGTCGCATTCCCTCCCCAGGGAAAGATCCGCAACACCCTGGCGGAGGCCGTCACCGGAGCGGGCCGCGGAATCTGCAAGATCGCGGAGTCGGAGAAGGCCGTGCATGTCAGCTACTTCATGAACGGAAAGAAGGAAGACGCGTTCTCCGGGGAGGAGAGGATCGTGGTCCCGTCCCCGGAAGGTGTCGCCTCCTATGCCAGTTGTCCAGAGATGAGCGCTTGTCAGGTGACGGATGCCATCCTGGGAAAGCTACAAGACTCCTCCTGTTCCCTGCTGGTGGCCAACCTCGCCAATGTGGACGTAGTGGGTCACATCGAAGACCGAAAGGCCGTGTTGAGAGCCGTAGAGGCCGTGGACGGCGAGCTGGGCCGGATCGTGGACGCCTGCCGGAGCCGGGGCGTGACCCTGGCCATAACCGCCGATCACGGAACCGTGGAGGACTGGCTCTATCCCGACGGCCAGGTCAACACGGGGCACACACGGAGCGAGGTCCCGTTCGTGCTCCTGGGTTTCTCCCGGGAAATTCCGGAAGACCTCCGAGTTCGGGCCGAGGGCGAGCTCAGCGATGTGGCGCCGACCATACTGGAACTCATGGGGATCCCTGTGCCCGGGGAGATGACGGGACAGAGCCTTCTGGAAGCCCGGGGATCCGAGTCCGCCGCCCGGGATAGGGTCCTGCTGCTCATCCTGGATGGGTGGGGGCTGCGGGAGGAGGAACACGGCAATCTTATCCACGAGGCTCGCACTCCCAATTTCGACGCAGTTTGGCAGACTTTCCCGCATGCCCGGCTGCAGGCATCGGGAGAGGCGGTGGGGATGCCTCCGGACACTGTGGGGAACTCGGAATCCGGGCACCTGCACCTGGGAGCGGGCCGCCGGATACTGCTGGACCGCGTGCGTATCGACCAAGCCGTAGCGGATGGGAGCTTTTTCCAGAATCCGGCATTTCGCTGGGCCATGGGCGAAGCCAAGCGGGACAGTAGGGCCCTGCATCTTTTGGGGATCGTCTCTCATTACAGTTCCCACGGCACCATCCGCCACCTGTTCGCTCTGCTCCGGCTGGCCCGGGACATGGGGCTGGAAGATGTCTTTGTGCATTCGCTGATCGGGAGGAGAGGGGAGAAACCGGAAAGCGGAGCCGTGTATGTGTCCAAAGTGGCGGACATGTGCCGATCGCTCTCTGTGGGGCGGGTCGTCACGGTTATGGGGCGGTTCTGGGCCCTGGACCGTGAGGAAAACTGGGACCGTATCGAGAAGACCTATCGGGCCCTGGTCCAGGGAGAGGGGACACACGTACCCATTCAGGGAACTTTTGCGCGGCCTATGCGTAATTAGGTATAGATCATGAGTGTCGAAGTCAACAAACTGCATTTCAGCTACGGCCGGGTCAAGGCCCTGGACGGTGTGGACCTGGCACTGCCCCAGGGAGCCATTGGCCTGCTGGGTCCCAATGGGGCGGGGAAGAGCACCCTCATCCGGATCCTGCTGGGATTCCTGGTCCCTCAGGAGGGCCAGGGCCGGGTGCTGGGCTACGATATCCGCACGCAGCAGTCCCTGATCCGGCGTTACGTGGGGTATATGCCCGAGGACGACTGCCTGATCCCCGGGATCGACGCCGTATCCTTCACGGCGTATTTGGGCGAGCTTTCGGGTATGCCCAAGCAGGAAGCCATGAAGCGCGCCCATGAGGTGCTGTATTATGTGGGATTGGAAGAGAGCCGCTACCGCCTGCTGGAGACCTATTCCAGCGGCATGAAGCAGCGGCTGAAGCTGGCCCAGGCCATCGTGCATGACCCCAAGCTGATCTTCCTGGACGAGCCCACCAGCGGCCTGGACCCCCGGGGAAGGGGAGAGATCCTGGAGCTCATCATGGATATTACCTCCAAGAAGGATATCCAGGTGCTGATCTCCTCCCACATCCTGTCCGACATCGAGGCAACCTGCTCCTATGTCTTGATCCTGGACAAGGGAAAGGTGGCATCGGAAGGCAAGATCAGCGACCTCAAGCGGATCGATTACAGCATGTTCGAGCTCAAGCTGTTCGGGGAGACTTCCGGATTCATACGCCGGCTCGAGGCCCTCGAATGCCGTGTCGAAGAGATGGAGGACAAGCTGATCAAGCTGTACCTGCCGCCTGGGAGAAGCCCCCAGGAGATCTTTCGGATCGCGGCGGAGGACAAGGTCCAGATCCGGCATTTCGTCAAGAGCCAGACCTCGCTGGAAGACCTCTTCGCCCAAGTGGTGGGGGTGGACTGATGACCATCAGGGAAAAAGGCTACGCGCATTGGGACGGTGAGTTCAAGGACACCCGCTTTCGCTGGGGACCGATCTCCCGCTACGCCATCAAGCTGTCCTTTCGCAGGAAATTCTTCAAGTTCCTGTTCTTCTCGACCCTGGTGCCGGCCCTGTTCACCCTGACCATGATCTACGTGTCCGAGCGGTTGGGGGACTTCGCGTTCCTGACCAACGACACGGACGCCCTCTCCTTTTTTGAGGTCAACCCCGTGTTCTTCATGCGGTATTTCAGCGAATGGCTGCTGTTCATGATCGTCCTGCTGCTGGTCTTCTGCGGCGCGGGGCTGATCGCCGACGATCTGAAGTACAACTCCCTGCAGCTCTACTTTTCCCGGCCCATCACCAAGAAAGACTATGTCCTGGGCAAGGCCTCGGTCATCGTGTTCTTCCTCTCCCTGATCACCGTGGTCCCGGGGCTGGTGTTCGTGGTCATGAAGCTGCTGTTCGCCGGCAGCTTCCAGTTCCTCCGTCAGTTTCCCTGGCTTCCGTTTTCAGTGGTTGCGTATTCGGCCTTCATCATTCTGTTTTTCACCTTCTACACGCTGCTCCTGTCTTCGCTCAACAAGAATCGGCGCTATGTGGCCGTGCTGATCTTCGGGCTTTATGTGTTTACCGATATCCTCTTCGGTATCTTCCACGGCATCTTCCGCAACCCGTATTTTGCCCTGCTGTCCATCAAGAACAACCTGAAGCAGGTCGGTGCCGTGCTGTTCGGCCAAGAACCGCAGTACGACATCCCCTGGGTGCTGTCGCTCCTCATCCTGGCCGCGTTCTGCACATTTTCCGCCTTCGTCCTGAACAAAAAGATCCGCGGCGTCGAGGTGGTAAAGTGAGTCCGGTCATCGAAACCCGCAACCTGTCCAAATGGTACGGCAACGTGCTGGGCCTGAACGATGTGACCGTCTCCGTAGAGGCAGGCATCACGGGCCTGCTGGGGCCCAACGGGGCGGGCAAGTCCACCTTCATGAAGCTGATCACGGGGCAGCTCAAACCCAACATCGGCAGTGTGACCGTAGCCGGCCGCGCGCCCGGCCGGGATTTCAGGCTGTTCTCCCGCGTGGGTTTCTGTCCGGAGCAGGACTCGTTCTTCGAAGAGATGACGGGCCGGCAGTTTCTCACCGGGCTTCTGCGCCTCCATCATCTGTCGCCGCCCGAGGCCGAAGACAAGGCCGCCAAGGCGCTGGAGATTGTGGAGCTGCTCAGTGACAAGGATCGCTCTGTCCGTTCCTACAGCCGGGGGATGCGCCAGCGCCTGAAGTTTGCGCAGGCCATCGCCCACGAGCCGGATATCATGTTCCTGGACGAGCCCCTGAACGGCATGGATCCACTGGGCCGCCGCAAGATGATACGTCTCATCAAGAGCTACGGCCGCGAGGGAAAAACGGTCGTGGTATCCAGCCATGTGCTGCCGGAGATCGAGGCCATGACCAACTCCATCATCCTCATCCACCAAGGCAAGATCTTTGCCCAGGGCGACATCCACTACATCCGGGACCTGATAGAGACCCAC
>JAUXEH010000342.1 GCA_030620655.1 Candidatus Aminicenantota bacterium
ATTGAGGATATCATCGGTCACCTCATCCCCTTTGCGGATTATGACCTTCCCCTTTTTCATGGTGAAGTAGGATGGGTCTACACTCCGGCGGGCTGCCTCTTTGCGTGTTGCCGTCTCTAGGGGGGCGAAATCCACATTGGCCGTCAGGAAGGAGTGCGAGAGCTCTGTCAGGACCGACTTTTCCTCGCCCGGGAGTTCCAGCAGGTTGATCAGGTTGGTCAGGGTGGTCTTGGCTTCTTCTTTATCGATTACCGTGGTGACAAACTGCTTGCTCTCCGCTCCCGCCCCGCGGATCAGGATGAATCCGAGATCCTGTTCGTTGTGTGTGTAGAGGCCCTTGTTGATGATGATGCCGCGATCCGACACCTCGGAAATGAGAGCGATCAGGCTTTCCTCCAGGGTGGGGGAGAACTCCAGCTTGATGAGGTAGCGCAGGGTCTGGGGTGAGAGCTCGATGAAGTAGGTCTCGCTGCTGGCTTCTATGAATTCCTTCTGCTTTTCTCCGTCGGGCGGCTCGGCGATCAGCTCTCGCCCCGATTGGCAGAACTCCCGGATCTTGCCCCGGACGTTCAAAAACACTTTCGAATTGAGCCTGTAGACCGGCGGCTCTTTATCCTCCGCTTCCTGCCTCCGGGCCTGTGTGGTTTCCTCATCCTCGATGGTCAATTCCTCGGTTATCACGATATCCGCCGGGGCGATGGCGCCGCTTTCCCACTCCGGCAGGGATTTGGACGGCAGGTAGGAAGTCAGATAGGCGATGGCCAGCGCGAATATCACGAGAAAGACATGGGGATGTTCGAGCAGCCGCCGGACCGGATCCTTCTTCTGGTTTTTGCCCGCGACCTGGGCGTTGTTCATCGTCTTTTTGGTGCGGCTTTCCTCGCTGCGGAAAAACCGCAGTTTTTTGAATGAGAACGGTTCCATTTACTTTTTCCGTGCCTTCTCATCCGCCTTTTTGTAGGCCTTGATGATCTTCTGGACCAGGGGATGGCGGACCACGTCCTTTTCATTGAAGCGGACAAAGGAGATCTCGGGGATGTGAGGGAGGATCTCCATGGCCTGCAGGACACCGGATTTTTGCGGCTGAGGCAGGTCGATCTGGGTGATATCGGCCGTGACCACCAGCTTGGAGTCGAAACCGGGCCGGGTCAGCATCATCTTCATCTGTTCCTTGGAGGTGTTCTGGGCCTCGTCCAGGATGATGAAGGCGGAGTTGAGCGAGCGGCCCCGCATGTAGGCCAGCGGGGCGATCTCGATTATGCCGCGGTCCATGAGGTTGTGTGCCTGGTCGGAAAGGATCAGGTCGAACAGGGCGTCGTACAGCGGCCTGAGATAGGGATCGACCTTCTGCTGCAGGTCGCCCGGAAGGAAGCCCAGCTTTTCGCCCGCCTCCACCGCCGGCCGGGTCAGGATGATGCGGCTGACCTCCTTGTCCTGGAGGAACTTGAGGGCCATGGCCATGGCCAGGTAGGTCTTGCCGGTCCCGGCCGGGCCGATCCCGAACACCATGTCGTGTTTCTTGATGGCCTCGATGTACTGCTGCTGGTTGAGCGACTTGGGGCGCACGGATTTGCGTGACAGGGTGATGGGTTCGGCGGGGAAGAAGTCCTCCAGCCGGCCGTCCTTGCCTTCCTCCAACAGGTCGAGGGCGATGTGGAAGTCTTCCGCCTTGACCGCATGACCCTTGTTCTTCAGGTCCCGCAGCTCTTCGAAGTAGTGTTTGGCGAACGCCACCTTTTCGTCGGGGCCGTCGAGCAGGATGCTGTCGCCGCGCACGGTCAGGGATATACCCAGCCTCTGCTCCAGCTTCTTGACGTTCTTGTCCAGGACGCCGGAGAAGGCGGTATTGTGGGCATAGGGATGGTCGATTTTTTCCATATCAGGCGGCAGGGCAGGGTTTGTGGGTCATAACTATCCCATTGATAACCGAATGCCTGTTGTTTGTCAAGGCGGTCTCGGAGGGCATCGGGGCTAAAAAGACTTGAAGGGGGGCGGATAATCACATAAGATATTAGCATTATGAAACTGGATAACAACATCAATTATATCGTCTCAGGCCTGGAACGTTCGGGGACGTCCATGCTCATGCAGATCCTGGTCGCGGGAGGAGCCCCGACTACTTTTGACACCGAATCCCGGCCGCCGGATGACAACAATCCCAAGGGGTATTTCGAGCTCGAGGGCGGCAAGATCATCAACCGGCTGATGGAAGGGCAGTTCCCCATGCAGGATCATCGGGGGGAATTCATCAAGATCACGGCCTACGGCCTCAAGTTCCTCCCGCCGGGGAATTACAAGATCATCTACTCCCAGCGCAACATCGACGAGATCCTGGATTCCATGGAGAAGATGGCCAAGGTCAGAGACGACAAGCGGGAAGAAACCCGGGAGGTTTTTATCAAGCTGAACACCATGATCATGGAGCTCATAAAAGAGCGCGAGTACGTGGACGTTCTCTTTGTCGACTACAACCGGATCATCTCAGACCCGGAGGCTCATATCCGGGAGATCTATGATTTCCTCGGCTCCGAAGAATTCGACCTGGAGAAGATGGTCGCCACCGTGGATGAGAGGCTTTACAGAAAACGGAGACAGTGAGCCTCTGAAGGAGAACACCAATGGATAACAAAGACATCAAACTGACCTTGACGGAAGCGCTGTATAAAAAGATTGAGGAAACGGCCGCCGGCCAGGGAAAATCCGTGGAAGACCTGATCGTCGAGCTGCTGCAGGAGAAGTTTCCCGTTGAGGCGGGCATGAGCAAAGTCGAGGCAAGCATGAGCAAAGAGGAAGAGGACAAGGTCAAAGAGCGGCTCAAGGCTCTTGGATACATGGACTAATTATGCAGATCGGGATAATCGGCACCGGTTATGTTGGATTGGTCACGGCTGTAGGCCTGGCGGAGTTGGGCAACCAAGTCACGGGAACGGATATCGTTGCTGACAAGATCGACAAGGCCAATCAGGGAATTACTCACATATATGAGCCCGGACTTGAGGATCTCCTCAAGAAGAACCTGGCAAACGGAAACCTCCGATTCGAACACGACCTGGACGCAACCATCCTGGCTTCTGACGTGCTTTTCATCTGCGTGAGCACACCGCAGCGGGAAGACGGAAGCGCGGATATGACCTATGTCGAGTCAGTTTCGCGAACCATCGCTAAAAATCTCAATAAATACAAACTGGTCGTGGAGAAAAGCACGGTCCCGGTCAAGACCTCCACGTGGGTTAAGAGGACCATCGAGCTCTACAAGAAAGGCAACACCGAGTTTGATGTGGCCTCGAATCCGGAGTTTCTGCGTGAAGGCTCCGCCGTATCCGATTTCATGCAGCCGGACCGGATCGTCGTAGGCGTGG
>JAUXEH010000467.1 GCA_030620655.1 Candidatus Aminicenantota bacterium
GCCCCCCCGCACCAAGCGGACCTACGAGGTCAGGAAATAATCCCCCAAGGCCACTATCCATTCTTGAAAAAGAGCTAAAGAAATATCTGAATCGTCAAGTGTGATAGATGCTATTCTGAAACAGAGCGTAAATAAGGAGGGCGGACATGAGACATTTCCGATGGGTCGGGCCGGCACTGGCCCTGATATGCCTGGCTTCTGGACCCGCCACAGGAGGCCAGGAGGAGATCTACTGGGGTGACGAAGTCCCTGAGAAATGGAACGGTGACTGGCCGGAAAAATTCCAGACCGTTCCGGAAAGGACGGACTTCAAGAAAACGACCTCTAGCTACGAAATACTCGAGTTCATCGACACGCTGAAGTGGAACTCTGAGAACGTGCACGTATTCACCATGTTCATCAGCGAGCTGCGGCGACAGTGTCCTGTGGTGGTTATGTCGAATCCCCGGATCACTTCCCCTCAGGAGGCAAAAAAGTCTGGCAAGCCCGTGATCTACCTGCAGGGGAACATCCACCCTCCAGAGGCCGAAGGCAAGGAAGCCCTGCTTATGGTCATGAGGGACATCCTCCTGGGAGACAAGAAACACCTGCTCGACGACCAGATCATCCTCTGCTGCCCGAATTTCAACGTGGACGGCAACGACAGCTGGGGACTGAGGGACGGTACTCCCCACATCATCGGGACACGTCAGAATGCCAGGGGATACGACCTCAACCGCGACGCCATCAAACTGGAGACCACCAATGTACAGGGGCTCTACCGGACAGTGTTCAACCGCTGGAACCCGGTCCTGGTCTTCGACGCCCATGCCATGGGCCGGGTGCAGCACGGCTATGCCATCGTGTATGCCACCTCAACGGTGCCGGCCGCCCATCCCGGCCCGCGCGGATATGTCTGGGACACGCTGTTCCCGGCCATGCGCAAGGCCATCCGGGAGAACTTCCAGATCGAAACCTTCAGCCACTGTCTGTTCCCGCGCAACCAATGGCCGCCCAAAGTCTGGAGCCACGACCTGGCCTACTGGACGACGGAAGGAAAATTCGTCACCGCCGCCTACGGCCTGCGCAACCGCATGTCGATCCTAGTGGAAACCCCTGGTGATCCCGTCTTCGAACGCAAGATCTACGCCCATTACGCCCTAGTCTCAGAGCTCCTGGAGTACACTAACCGCCATGGCCGTGAGATGCAGGAGGTCTGCCGGGCAGCGGATCAGGAGGTCGTCGATAAGATCAAGTCACACGCTCCTTCTGGAGAGCTTAAGAATTACGTGGCCGGCAAATACGAATCCTGGGGCAAGATCGATCTGCTAGCCTATCCGGAGAACGAGTATGAATACATCCCCGGGACGAGTGTACAGCGCAAAAAACCCGGCACACTGGAGGCTACCCCCCAGGTTATCAAGGACGTAGAGCACCTGACCAAACCCGTGGGGACCAGGGAGGCGACCGTACCCCGAGGCTACCTTATCCCAGCGGGCCTAGATCACATCGTGGATAAACTCCGGCTTCAAAACATCGAAGTGAAGGTCCTGGAGAGGCCCATCACGGTCCGGGGCGA
>JAUXEH010000295.1 GCA_030620655.1 Candidatus Aminicenantota bacterium
CACCCTCCCGTGAGCTTGGGAGACAATAGGTGATTCGCCTACCTCCCCCTCCATGCTCCCACCCTCCCTAGAGCTCTGGGAACGATTTGCGATTCGCCAGCTGGCCTTGATTCCTTCTGTCCGAAGTGCATGGGGAGGTGGGTGGGTCTTTCACGAGGAGAGAAGGAATCAAGGCTTGCCAAGCACCCCTAAGAAAGTGTATAGTTTTTTTTCAACTGCGGCTTGGATTACTCATCAAGGATTTACCAGATCCATGCACACTATGCTGTAAAGGAGACTGACTATGACCGAACAATACGTGTATTTCTTCGCACAAAACAATGCCGAAGGCAACCGCACCATGCGCGACACGCTGGGCGGTAAGGGGGCCAACCTGGCCGAGATGGCCGGGATCGGGCTTCCCGTGCCTCCCGGGTTCACAATATCCACCGATGTCTGCGGCCTGTATTTCGAGGCGGGCAACAAAATCCCGCCGGAGGTGGAAGAACAGATCCTGACCAACCTCAGGAAGCTGGAAGAGACGTCCGGTTTGACCTTCGGGGATGCGGCTAACCCCCTACTGGTCTCGGTCCGTTCCGGCGCCAAGTTTTCCATGCCGGGGATGATGGACACCGTTCTCAACCTGGGGCTCAACGACAAGACCGTCGAGGACCTGGCCGGCAAGAGCGGGGGCCGCCGCTTCGCCCTGGACTGCTACCGGCGCCTAATCCAGATGTTCTCCGATGTGGTGCTCGAGGTGCCGAAGAAGAAATTCGAGGATAGGCTCAAAGAGAAGAAGGCCGAGCTCGGCATCACCAATGACTCTGAGATCTCCGAAGACCAGTGGAAGGAGATCGTCGATATCTTCAAAGGCATCGTCAAGCAGGAGGCAGGCGTCGATTTCCCCCAGGACGTCAAGGAACAGCTGTTCATGGCCGTCTCGGCCGTGTTCCGCTCCTGGCACAACCCGCGGGCCATCACCTACCGCCGGCTCAACCACATCTCCGATGACTTGGGAACGGCCGTCAACGTCCAGCTCATGGTGTTCGGGAACTACGGCGAGACCTCGGGAACCGGCGTCGGTTTCACCAGAGATCCCGCCACGGGCGCCAAGGAACTCTACGGCGAGTACCTGATCAACGCCCAGGGCGAGGATGTGGTGGCCGGGATCCGGACCCCCTCTCCGCTCAAGGAACTGGAGGGTGATATGCCCGAAATGTTCCGGGAGCTGAAAGAAACCACCACCGCCCTGGAGAAGCACTACGGGGATATACAGGATTTCGAGTTCACCATCCAGGAAGAGAAGCTCTACATGCTGCAGACCCGGTCCGGCAAGCGCACGGGACAGGCGGCGGTCAAGATCGCGGTCGACCTGGTGGAGGAGGGACTGACCACCAAAGAGAAGGCGCTGATGCTGGTGGAGCCGGGCTCATTGGACCAGCTCCTGCATCCGGTGTTCGACAACGAGGAAAAATCCGCGGCTGAGATCCTGGTCAAGGGGCTGGCTGCCTCTCCCGGGGCCGCGTCCGGGCAGGTGGTCTTCACCGCCGAGGAGGCCGTGGCCTGGAAGCAGGAGGGGCGCGAGGTAATCCTGGTCCGGGAGGAGACCTCTCCCGACGACATCCACGGCATGAGCGCCTCCCAGGGCTTCCTGACGGCGACCGGTGGCATGACCTCCCACGCCGCGGTGGTGGGCCGCCAGATGGGCAAGCCCGCCGTGGTGGGCTGCGGAGCCATCGTCCTGAACGAGAAAGACAGCTCCTTCCAGGTCGGATCCACCGTGATCAGGGAGGGCGACAACATCTCCATCGACGGGGCCACCGGCGAGGTGCTGCTGGGCGAGATCAAGACGCGGCCCTCGGAGATCCTGCAGGTCGTCAGGGGTAAGATTCGGCCCGAAGACTCCGAGATCTTCGGCTACTTCACCAAGTTCCTGTCCTGGGCGGACGAGGTGCGGCGCATGGACGTGCGCGCCAACGCCGACACCCCCGAGGATGCAGAGGTCGCCTTCGCCTTCGGTGCCCAGGGCATCGGCCTGACCCGGACCGAGCACATGTTCTTCGACAAGGAGCGGCTTCCTTTCATAAAAAAGATGATCATGTCCGAGTCCGAAGATGACCGCCGCGCCAACCTGGACCAGCTGCTGCCCTTCCAGCGCAAGGATTTCTACGAGCTGTTCAAGGCCATGCACGGCAACCCCGTCACCATCCGTACGCTCGACCCGCCGCTCCACGAGTTCCTGCCCAAGAAGGAGGAGCTCATGGTGGAGATCGTGGAGCTTAAGGCCTCGGGACGCGGTGACGCGGAAAAGATCCGGGAGCTGGAAGTGGTGCTGGAGCGGGTCCAGGCTCTCTCCGAGTTCAACCCCATGCTGGGGCACCGGGGCTGCCGCCTGGGCGTAACCTTCCCCGAGATCATCGAGATGCAGGCCCGCGCCATCTTCGAGGCCGCCTGCCAGCTCTCCCAGGAAGGGGAAAAGGTCCTGCCCGAGGTCATGGTGCCGCTCATCGGCGGCGTTGAGGAGCTGGCCAACCAGAAGGAGATCATCGTGCGCATCGCTGAAGAGCTCATCGAGCAGTACGGCGTCGAGCTCGAGTACACCGTAGGGACCATGATCGAGATCCCCCGCGCGGCCATCACCGCCGATCAGGTCGCCAGGGAGGCGGATTTCTTTTCCTTCGGGACCAACGACCTGACCCAGATGGCCTTCGGCATCTCCCGTGATGACGGGGCCGGCTTCATCAACCACTATCTGACCCATGGGATCTGGAAGGACGATCCCTTCATGACCGTGGACATCGACGGCGTGGGTGAGCTCATGAAGTGGGCGGTGGAAAAGGGACGCCGAACCCGGCCCGACCTCAAGGTCGGGATCTGCGGCGTGCACGGCGGAGATCCCCGATCCATTTTTTTCTGTCACAGGATCGGCCTCAACTACGTCAGCTGCTCCGCCTACCAGATCCCCATCGCGCGGCTGGCCGCCGCCCAGGTCACGCTCCAGGAAAGATCGGCGTAACGTGGCTCTCTAGAGCCCGGGGCTCCTGCCGCCTCTCTGTTGTGCTGCCCCGGGTTTTCTGGTATGTATAGAGGGCCGTCATGGTCGACCTCAAGGGAATCTTCAGCCGCCTGCGCAGGACCAGGTTTCCCTTCAAATTTGTGTACAGCGATGCTTACTGGATGCTGGACCTGGGTGCCCACGTCTTCCCCATAGTCAAGTACCGCCTGATCTATGAGGCGCTATTGAGCGAGGGCATCCGCAAGGAGAATCTCCTTACCCCTCAGCCCGCATCCGAATCCGAGTTGGAGCTGGTCCACACCCCCCGTTATGTCAAGAAGATCATGCAGGGAAAGCTGTCGCAGGCGGAGATGCTGGCCCTGGAGCTCCCTTTCTGTCCGGAGTGTGTGGATTTCGCATGCTTGACCGTGGGCGGCACCATCCAGGCGGCCGAACAGGCCCTGGAAGACGGCCTCTGTTTCCATATCGGAGGGGGATTCCATCATGCCTTCCGTGATCATGGGGAGGGATTCTGTATTTTCAACGACGTGGCCGTTTCCCTGGAAAAGATGAAGCGCGAAGGCCGCATCCAGCGCGCCATGATCGTGGACTGTGACGTGCATCAGGGGAACGGGACCGCGGTCATCTTCAGCGGGAAAGACTATGTTTACACCTTTTCCATCCATCAGATGGACCTCTATCCGGCCCAGAAACCCCACAGCTCTCTGGACGTAGGACTCTGGGCGGGCGACGGGGATGACAAATACCTGCCTGCACTGGAGGAGCATTTCCCCCGGATCTATGAGGACTTCCAGCCCGACCTGGTCTATTATCTGGCGGGCGCCGATCCCTTGGAGAGCGATCAGCTGGGAGGCCTGCGGATCTCCCATGCGGGGCTCACGGAGCGGGACCGGATCGTGATCACGAACGCGCGCCGCCTGGGGCTGCCGCTGGTCATCGTGCTGGCCGGCGGTTACACCCCGGATATCACGGACACGGTCGCCGTCCACATGCACACCATCGAGGTGGCGCGGAAGGCCGAGCTCAGGGGAGCATCCCTCTTCCGGCGTGAGAAACAGCCTCCCCGTAGGCCCGGATAGGCACCCTATCCGGTTTCTCTCCGGGTCTCCGCCCCGATCCAGTCCAGGTAGGCGGATGATCCCTGCCCGACGGGAAGGGCGATGATCTCAGGGACGTCATAGGGGTGGAGGGACCGGACAGCCTCCTCCAGGG
>JAUXEH010000418.1 GCA_030620655.1 Candidatus Aminicenantota bacterium
ACCACGGCCTATTCGACGGACATCGCCTTCAAGGGCCGTTCCATTTTCTACGGCCTTCAGTTCAATGCGTCCTATGCCGTCAGTGATGTGTTCGCGCTTGCCGCCGGGCTTCGGTATATCATCGCCGAGAACACCTATGAGGGGGCTATTAAGAACATCATGATCAACCCAGCTCATCCCCTCATTAATCCCTCGGGAGGAATGATGTCCGCAGCCCAGTTCTTCACACTTGCGGGAATGCCGGGCTTTGCCGCCCAGGTCCAAGATCAAGCCGTGGATGTCAAACAGTCGGGCACCGGCATCACGCCGATTCTCGGCCTGAATCTGAGGCCGAGCGAGAAGTTGAATATCGGCATCAAGTATGAGTTCAATACCAAGCTGGAGCTGGAAAACACAACCACCAAGGACGATTCCGGCCTGTTTCCGGACGGCTACAAATTCCGGAACGACATCCCGGCCATATTGGCACTGGGAATCGAGTACTCGGTGCTGGAACAGCTTCGCGCCCATTTTTCCTTCAACATGTACTTCGACAAGAATGCAGATTGGGACGGGAGTGAGGAACTGGTCAACAGCAACTCGTATGATCTAGCTTTCGGCGCCGAGTTTGACATCACCGAGGCCTTCCTGATCAGCGCAGGATTCCTTCACACACAGATCGACGTGGCCAAAGAATATCAGAGTGACTTCAGCAATGAGCTTTCCAGCGACACCTTCGGCGGCGGTGGGAAATTGACGATAAACGACAGGCTGGATCTTGACCTGGGCGTCATCTATGTCAGTTATAAAGATGACACGCAGAATATTACATACCCGCTGATCGGTGCTTTCCCCGAGAAATACAGCCGTACGACCTGGGCTTTCGCCTTGGGCATAGCGTATCATTTCTAACGCGATCGCCTGGTTCCGAACAGCCGGCGCTTCAGGCGGAGTCAGCTCTTTTTGTGTCGTAATGATCGTATTTTGACTTTGGCCCAAAGGCCATTTGACAAAGGGGTTTCATTAGCAGGAAGCATTTGCAAAACCGTGACAAAGAAACAGTCAGGGTTTTAGAAATGCGTACTCATCAGCATATTTAATTGAAAACACCAACAGAATTGTGAAAAATTGATGAAGATCCGCAAGGCCGTCATCCCTGCAGCCGGCTACGGCACACGCTTTCTGCCCGCCACCAAGGCCCAGCCCAAGGAGATGCTGGCGGTGCTGGACAAGCCCATGATCCAGTACAGCGTGGAGGAGGCCGTCGGGTCCGGCATCGAACACATCGCCGTGATCGTCAGCCGCGGCAAGGACGCCCTCCTGGACCATTTCGACAGGAACCCGGAGCTGGAGCAGTTCCTGAGGGAGAAGAAGAAAACTGACTCCCTGCGAGAGATCGAGAGGATCTCCGCCCTGGCGGAATTCCACTACATCCGTCAGAGGGAGATGCTGGGCCTGGGCCACGCCATCCTGCAGGCCGAGGAGTTCGTGGCCGGCGAGCCGTTCGCGGTCCTGCTGCCCGATGATATCTTCGACTGTCCGGTCCCCTGCACCCGGCAGTTGATCACGGCCGCCGAGGAGTACCAGGCTTCGGTGATCGTTCTGGGCCGTGTCGATGCCGAGGGGACCAAAAAATACGGGATCATCAAGCCGCACCCGGTCGCGGAACGCGTCTTCCGGGTGGATGACATGATCGAGAAACCCGGACCGGAGCGGGCCTTTTCCGACCTCGCCATCATCGGGCGCTACGTGTTCACTCCCGAGATCTTCCGGTCGATCAGGAACACGGAACCGGATTCCAGGGGTGAGATCCAGATTACGGACGCCATCAAGCTCCTCCGGCAGGAACAGCCCGTCTACGGTTATCTGTTCGAGGGCACCCGCTATGACTGCGGGGACAAGCTCGGCTTCCTGAAGGGATCGGTCTCCCTGGCCCTCAAAAGGCCCGACTATCAGGAGGAGTTCCGGTCGTTCCTAAAGGATCTCGACCTGTAGGTCGCTGGTTTCGCTTCGGCTGCGCAGCGAGAGATAAAGCACAGCCGGAGGCTGCAGAGGGGGGGTAGGAATGGCGAGGGACGGAATCGAACCGCCGACGCAGAGATTTTCAGTCTCTCGCTCTACCGACTGAGCTACCTCGCCGGCCATCCTTGATCAGATTGCATGTAAGTATAGATTTCTCCCGGGCCAAAGTCAAACACAAAATTGGGAGGCCGGCTCCCAGGGGAAACATGCCCAAAACCGTATACAGCCTAAGTGCCATCACGGTTTTGGAAACGGTTACCTTTTAAAACAAAATTTGACAAGAGACTTTTTTTGTATAAAATAATAGGCTGTACTGAAAAACTAATTTGGTCGA
>JAUXEH010000026.1 GCA_030620655.1 Candidatus Aminicenantota bacterium
AGTTTGTCCGCCGCCTCCGCCGCATGGGGAAGCTGGCCTATATCCGCGAGGCACCGGTCATGACCTCGGCCCGGCGCTTCGCAAGCCTGGGCACGCTCAGGGCCACGCTCCGCAACAAGATCACGTTCTACGGCTACCGGCTGGGTATTTCCCCGGACCGGCTGGCCCGGTGGTATTACCGCGGCTCAGAACAGGACCCGGCCTCTTCCGATACCGATATATGAATAACTCCCGGGCACTCAAAACGCGTTGAAGAGCTTGAGTGCTATGAGCAGGATCCCCACTCCCAGGACGATGCGGATGAACCTCTCTCCCCCCTTGACAGCGAAATGGGCGCCCCACCAACCGCCGAGGGCGTTTCCTGCGGCCAGGACCAGTCCGAAGCGCCAGTGGACGTATCCGGCCAGGGCGAAGACGGCCAGAGCGGCGAGAGTGTAGATCAGGATGATGAATACTTTGTGCATGTTGACCTTGACGAGGTTCTCCTGCAGCAGGTGATACAGCGCGGCCATGAACAGAAATCCCACCCCGACCTGGATGAATCCACCGTAAAATCCGATGACAAAGAGGGCCGGGTAGATCAGCAGGCTCCTCCGTCCCTTGCGGTCGTTATCCCGCTGGTAAGACCGGGAAAAAAACATGGAGACAACGATCAGGATCAGCACCACTCCCAGGATGCGCTGGAAGGTGACGCCCGAGATGTGTGTGGCCAGAACGGCCCCCAGGACCGCCCCCGGCAGCGTAAACACGGCCAGGGTCAGGCTGGATTTGAACTCGAAGACCTTGTTCTTGTGGAACGAACCGACTGCGAAGATGTTCTGCAGGATGAGGGCGATCCGGTTGGTGCCGTTGGCCACGGCCCAGTCCAGCCCCATGAAGTACAGTGCGGGGAGCGTCAGGCTCGACCCGCCGCCCGCATTCACGTTGATGAATCCGGCCACTGCACCCACACCGAACAGCAGGATCATATGCAGCCAGTCCATCGTAATTTTTCTCGCCCGTTGAAGAGTCTGCATGATACTGCAATCCCCAGCAAAACTCAATCGCTGTGGTTGTATTTTGCGGAGGATTGGTTTAGGATACTCGGGCTGGAGCCATGGAGAAACCCAAGACAAGCAAAGAACTGCAGAGCGAGATCGGGAAGCTCGAGGCCAAGGTCACGGGCCTGGAATCGGCCGTGGTGGAACTCAAGCTGAATACCGGGTCGCTGCAGAAAAACGAGAGCAACCTGCTTTCCCTCCTCAGGTCGATGGAGGGCCTGGTCTTCGTGATCGGGCTGGACGGCAGCTTCGCCCGCTATTACCAGGATCCTAACCGCGAGGACCTGTTCCTGCCGCCTAAGAAGTTCCTGGGTAAGTCTGTCCGGGAAGTGTTCCCAGCCGAACTGGCCAACGTTTTTCAGAAGGCCATCAACACGGTCGAGACCTATGGCCAGACCCAGACCTTCGACATTTTTATGCCCATAAAAAACCGCGAATACTGGTTCAATGTCCGGATCTCGCTGTACAAACCGGCCTCGGGCGAATTTCTGGGCTATATCTGTGAGATGTGCAACATAACGGAGCGCAAACAGAGGGAGGAAGCCCTGGGCGAAAGCGAAGCGCGATACCGGGCAGTGATGCAGCAGAGCACGCTGTGCATCTTCCTGGCCGACATCGACACGCGCGTCATAGTGGACGCCAATCAGGCCATGCAGCGCCTGCTCGGGTACACTCGGGAGGAACTCTCGGGACTCAGCCTGTATGATTTCCTGGAAAAAGAGAAGGAGGACATCTACCGCAAGATCCTGCAGGTCCTCAAGGAACGATCTTATTACATAGGTGAGCGGCGTTTCCGCCGTAAGGACGGCTCGGCCGTGGAGGTGGAGATGAGCGTCAACCTCATCGGGTACAGGGGGAAGGAAGTCATGTGTGTGGTGGCGCGGGACATCTCCCCCCGGCGCCTGGCAGAGCGCCAGCTGATCCATACGGCCACCCATGACCCCCTTACCAATCTGGTCAATCGCCTGCTCCTCTACGACCGCCTGGCCCAGGAGTTGGCCCGGGCCCGGAGGCACAACAAAAAGATCGCCGTGATCAACATCGACCTCGACCGGTTCAAGCGGGTGAATGACACGCTGGGGCACAGCGTGGGAGACCAGCTGCTTAAAGCCGTGAGCGCACGGCTGAAATCTCTTTTACGCGAGTCAGACACCCTGGCCCGCATGGGCGGAGACGAGTTCATGCTCGTCCTGCCGGACATCAAGCGGGAAGAGGATGTCATCCGGGTCGCTGAGAGCATCCTGCTGGCCGTGCGTAGGCCTTTTGACCTCGAGAGCTTCAAGATCCCCATCACAGCGAGTGTGGGGATCGCTTTCTATCCGGCCGAGGGGAAGGATTCCGAAGCTCTGATGAAGGCGGCGGACCTGGCCATGTATGAGGCCAAGAGCCAGGGCGGGAATGTGTACTGCCGCTACAGCTCCGAGCTCAAGATCAATAGTCTCATCTCCCAATCATAGCCGCCAGATACCCTTAGTACCGGCGATTCCACTGGTCAGGCGGCCGCTTAGAGGAGGTGAGGCCGGGATCGTGAATTTCACCCCTAAAGAGGATTGTCATCCCGGTATGGTCGTGACACCATAACGCCATCCGTGAAAAAAAGCCCATGCGGAGCAGGCCCTTTTCGGGCCGGGGCTATGGCGAGGACGGAAAAATGAAAACCATGTCAGCAAATACACCGGGGAGGATGAAGATCCTCTTGGGAACGGCAGCCCTGCTGCTTTGCCTGGTCACCGGGCTTTCCGCGCTTTCGAAAAAACTCGAGGTCTCGGCTTTGAGTGCCGACATACACAAACAGCCGGACCTACGCAGCCCTGTGATCGCGATACTGGAGAAGGGTGAGATCCTGACACTGGCCAGTACCCGGAAATTTAGAAAAGAGTGGAACTACGTCTATTTTCTCTCTCACAGCAATGGGGCCTTGAAGTCGGGCTATGTGAGGGAATCCAAGGTCACCAGGCTGTATCTCAAAACACGCTCGGTGTCATTTTCGCACGGTGCAGCCGACGGGGGATCCCCTTCTGAGCCCAGGGCCAAGAAAGAGGTGGTGCACTGGGGTATGCTGAGCGCCGACCTCACTCGCTTGATCGGCGATCCGGTCGGGGTTCACAGCCGGAACGGAACCAAGGTTCTCAAGTATAATCGCAGTGTGATGAAGCGGGACTGCCGCATCGAATACATATTCTCCCGGGACCGGCTGGTGAAGACACGTTATGTGTTCCTTCAGGAATATCCTCAGAACAGCCGGTACATCGAAGACTTTCACCGCCTCAACGATGAGTTTTCCCAGAAATACGGGAAACCTGCGGAAGAGAACAAGCTCTGGCACGAGTCGACCTGGAAGGATGATCCCAATCGGTGGGGACAGGCCGTCAGTCTCGGCCATTTGAGCTACTTGACACGCTGGCAGCTGGATCAGACCGAGGTCTTGTTGAGCCTGGCGGGTTCGGACAGCCACGTCTCACTGGAGCTGATGTATTCTACGAGCAAAACCCCTTAGCCTGAATAATTCATAAAAGCTGCCGACACTATATATCCATGAATCCTTTTTTCTAATGTCGGCATCTTTTACCCTTCGGGCGGGCTGATCTCACGGCATCTACGTCGTTGCGGTCGGTTCGCAGTGGTAAACCACAGCTTCACCCGCCGCGCCTATCATCTACGGCAAACTCGGCTCGTGAATTATCCAGGTTAGCCTGAATTATCCAGGTTAGGAACTGAGATTCATTCGACTCCGTCCCAGCAGTAAGTGCATAGCCTCTCCTTGGGAAGCCCTATGGCCTCCACCAGGTCGTCCAGGCGCTGGAATTTCAGGCTGGTCAGTTTGAGCCTGGTGGCGATGGCCTGGACCATGTCTCTATAAGCTGAAGAGTCCGGATCGGCAAAACGGCTCACATCTCCGGGATCATCACCCTCCAATTCCCTGATGCCTTTGCGGGACGCCAGGTCCAGTTCGGACTTTGAACGGGAGAAGTTCAGAAATTTACAGCCATACACCAGGGGGGGGCAGGCCGGCCGCATGTGCACTTCCCGGGCGCCGGCCTCAAACAGCCGCTGGATGGTATCCTGGAGCTGCGTGCCGCGTACGATAGAATCCTCGCAGAAGAGGAGCCGCTTGCCTTCGATCAGTTCACGGACAGGGATGAGCTTCATCTTGGCGACCATGTCGCGGATGCGCTGGTCCTGCGGCATGAAACTACGAGGCCAGGTTGGGGTGTATTTGACGAAAGGCCTCTGGAAGGCGATGCCGGACTCCGCGGCGTAGCCGAGGCCGTGACCGGTGCCGGAATCGGGGATCCCTGCCACCAGGTCGACGTTTGCATCATCCCTTCGGGCCAGGATAGCGCCGCAGCGGTAGCGGACAGCCTCCACGTTGATCCCCTCGTAACTTGAAGCGGGGTATCCGTAATAAACCCAGAGAAAACCGCAGATCTGCATCCGGTCTCCCGGTGGGGTTCTCTGTTCATAGCCGTCAGCGTCGAAGAAAACCACCTCGCCGGGTCCGAGATGGTGCTCTATGGAATACTCCAGGTTGGGAAACGCGCAGGTTTCTAGAGTGGCCGCCATGGCGCCGTCTTTTTTGCCGAGGATCACCGGAGTGCGCCCCAGGCGGTCACGCGCAGCATAGATGCCCCGCTGCGTGAGCAGGAGCATGGTACAGGATCCCTGGATCGCTTCCTGGGCCGAGCGGATGCCGTCCTCGAACGTGGGCTGGCGGCTGATCAGGGCAGCCACCAGTTCCGTGGCATTGACCTCCCCGTCGCTCATTTCCGCGAAGTGGAAGGACTCCTGGAGGAACAGCTGGTTGGCCAGTTCCACGGCGTTTTTGATCACTCCAACCGTCACTATCGCGAAGTCGCCCAACTTGGATCGGATCAAAAGGGGCTGGTCTTCGTAGTCGCTGATGACCCCGATACCCAGGGGGCCGCTCATCCGCTGGATGTCCGTCTCGAACTTGGACCGGAACTGTGCATTCTCGATGTTATGGATAAATCGTACATATCCGTCGGAATTTTTGACCGCCAGCCCCCCCCTCCGTGTACCCAGGTGCGAATGGTAGTCGGTCCCATAGAAGAGATCACTCACACAGTCCGCTTTCGAAGCCACTCCGAACAGTCCTCCCACGATGGGCCTCCTCAACTCTGAATTTTGATAGCATTACTATGTCAAAAAGTGAAGGGTGTTTCAAGCCGACACCAATTTTTTCTTGAGGTTTTGGAAATGCTTAATCCGGAAGTGGATTATTTCTCGGTTTAAGGCGTATAATAAAAATCAGGAGAGACCGATGACAAAAATGACCGGTAGGCTTCTGGCTTGTATTGCCCTCGCGGGTTTTTGCACGTCCTGTGTGGTAGCCGTGTACGATTACCCCGGCGTGGGGCCTCCGATAGAGCACTTCCAACGTTCCGGTGCCTTTCCTTCCGGAGCGACCCTGGCGCTGCGGAACTTCGACGGGAATATCGAGATCCAGGGCTGGGAACAAGAGCGGGTGGAGGTGTATGCTGAAAAACTGATCCTGCTGCCCACCAAGACCCGGGTTTCTCTCTGGAGCAGTGACTGGAAAAAATGGTCACCCAGGATCGAGTACGAGAAGTTCGACGATTTTGTCAGGATCAACACACAGAGCCAGAACCAGGAAGGAAAAGACACCGTGGTCGATTATTATGTCAGCGTACCTCATTCGGTCAACCTGAGAGACATCGTCGCCCGCGACGGCGACATGCTCATAAGGGATGTTTACGGCCACATCGCTATCGACCTGCGGGCGGGAAATCTGAGTGTCGAGAATTGCTCCGGATCACTGACCGCTGTGGTGGCCGATGGCGCGATCCAGGCTACCCTGTACGACCTGCGGGAAGCGGACCAGATCCATCTGACCGTTCAGCGAGGAGACATAATCCTGTACCTTGAGGGGGATGTGAAGGCCAGTTTTGAGGGATCCGCTCCCAAGGGGGGTGTTTTTATGGAGTTCGAATCGGTTACCCCCGAAGAAAAAGAAGGCCGTGTGTCCGCCCGGTTCGGAAGCGCGGAAGGCGCGTCCATTTCCGCCACTGCTTGGGAGGGGGATATCCGGGTCCGGACGATCGAAGAGGTCAAAAGAAAGCGCTGAAGCGCAGGAAGGCCTGAATAGGCAGAGGAAGGAAGGAGAAACCATATGGAAGAGAAAAAAAAGGTGATACTTGCCGGTGCGAGCTTTCTTATAATCATCGCCGTCGTGGCAGCGGTCTACCTGGTCTTTTTTAGGGACGGCAAACCGGTCGAGACGGAGACGCCGGAGGTCCTTTCCGCGGCGGCCGAACAGAGCGCGGACGAAGCGCTCCCGGAAGAAGCCCAGGAACCCCCCGATGTCCTGGATGTCGCTCTGGACGAGAGTGACGACCTGATTCGGGAGATGGTCGCGGGCCTGTCGACACGACCGGAACTGGCCCGCTGGCTGCTGACAGACGACCTGGTCCGGAAATTCGTAGCGGCGGTCGACAACATTGCCAATGGCGAGAGCCCCCGGAGCCATATGGGTTTCCTTCAGATCCCGGAAAAGTTTGCGGCCATAGAGAAAGACGGAGTGTTGTACCTGGACCCGGCGGGTTACGCCCGGTATGACACAGTGGCGGCCGCCTTTTCTTCCCTCCCCGCCCGGGAAAGCGTGGAACTCTACCGGCGCCTGACGCCTGTGATGCAGGAGGCCTACTCGAAACTCGGGTATCCCGGCGTTGATTTTAATTCCACCCTGATACGTGCCATCGAAGAGCTGCTGGCCGTACCGGTTGTGAATGAGGATGTGGCCCTGGAGGAGAAACTCCAGTCCTTCGGCATGGCTGATGCGCGGCTGGAGGGGATGAGCCAGGCCCAGAAACATCTCTTGCGCATGGGCCCCCGCAATGTCGGGCGCATCAAGACCAAGCTCAGGGAGCTTCGAGGCCTGCTGCGCAAGAACTGAGGCGGGATAATTATTCCATTTCGAGGGCGATCAGCTCCTTGACCTGCCTTGCGATCTCCGAGATTGTGTGCTCCACGATAATGCGGCCCTTCTCTCGAGTGGCGAGGGTCGGGTCTCCCCAGATGCCCGTGGGGCTGTAGCTGCCCCTGCCCCGAGAATCCCGGCTCAGGCCCGGTCTGTCGGGCCGGGGATCGTAGTCCTTGACCGCCTTACTCATGTCCACCGTCTGGGGCGCGATGTACAGCATCATGGAGGTCTCGCCCTCGTCCGCATGGGTTCCCCCCTCCTGTTCGAGGAGCCCCTCTGGCAGGCCCTCATCCGCCTCGAGGATGTTCAGGAAGCGGAGCGCAATCCCCTCGGAAGCAAGCTTTTCGCGGGCCTGCTGCAGCGGCCGCAGAGTGGAGACTCCCGTGTTGAGCACATAGAGCTTTTTGATTCCGTATCCGGACATCGAGCGGGCTATGTCCACGATCGTATCCCGGAATGTATCCGCCTGGAGCGAGACCGATCCGGGATAGTCCAGGAAGGCGGGGTAATAGCCGTACTGGAGTGTGGGCAGGACGGCTACGGGAACCTGATCGACCACCCGGTCCTTGAGATATTCCGCCATCAGGTAATCGTTGTTGAGCTGAAGATGGGGCCCGTGTTCCTTGCTGCGGGCGCCCAGGGCGATCAGGACCACCTCACACTCCTCCAGGGCCTTTTCCGCCTCGATCCAGGTCAGGTGTTCCAGCTCCACCGATCCTTTCTCCGCAAAGGCCGCGCCTGCGCTGAACAGCAGCAGTGCGCCTAAAACTCCCCAAGTCTTTCTCATCTCGGTCCCCTCCAATCAAATGGATTTTCTCTGGCAAAATCTGGATTCCGATGCTCTCCCTGTGCGAAGGGCTCCGGTTGGACGAAGAGGAACTCGGATCCCAGCCGCTCGGATAGCTCCTGCACCCTACGGTATTCGCCCGCTTTCAGTGTCCGGCGCAGGTCCTCAGGTGCGTTGAAACAGGGGATGTACTGGCTCATGAGGCTGAGACCCACGGAGGACGGCAGGTGTCCTCCCAGCCATCCAAGGACCCGGAGTGAGTCGTTGGCCTGACCGGGCAGCACCAGATGGCGTACGATCATTCCCCGGAGCGCAAGCCCTTCGGGGTCTATTTCCAGGACAGGCTGCTGGCAGTACATCTCTGTGAGGGCCGCGCAGGCTTTCTCAAAATAGTCGGGTGCTCCGGACAGCCTCTCCGCAAGGGCAGAGGATGCGTATTTGAGGTCCGGCAGATAGATATCTACGATCCCCTCCAGGCTGCGCAGGACCTGATCAGATTCGTATCCGCTGCAGTTGTAGACAATGGGCAGGCTGAGGCCTTTCTCCAGCGCGATCCGCAGCGCCTTGAGGATAGGCAGCAGCATGTGGGAGGGGGAGACCAGATTGAGGTTCGCGGCTCCCTGAGCCTCGAGGTCCAACATGGACTGTGCCAGGGCCTCTTCGGTCAGGCTGTCTCCGGCTCCCTCCTGGCTGATCTGATAGTTCTGGCAGTAGACGCATCTGAGGTGGCAACCGGAGAAAAAGATGGCGCCGGAGCCCTGGCGCCTGTCAGTACTCCTGTTCCCTTCCCGGCTGCAGTCGGACACTCCACTCAGGACAGGCTCCTCGCCGAAATGGAGGAGGGCATAGGAAACCCGGAGAGAATGGCCCGCCCCGCAGTATCCTGATTCACCCACTTGCCTGTTGACACCGCATTCGCGCGGACAGAGCCGGCACTCTGTGGCGTGGCCGGACAGCGCATTCAGGGCCTCCTCTACCAGGGATTGCTTTGTTTGCGCGTCCATACTGTGCTCCAGTTTAGAGGCTTTCAGTCTTTTTGTCACTGCCCGCAAGCATCCTTCTCGCTTCTCTTCCCGGCCTATGGTAGGGAAGGTTTTTCTATCAAAGTAGGTATTTGATGACCATAAACCCGCCGATAAGCAAGATGAAGAAGAGCACGGCCAAGAGGTTGAAGTACTTGTCGATGATAACCTTGATCCCGGGCCCATATCTGCGGAACAGGCCGGCGAACAGGAAAAAGCGGAGAGAGCGGCTGATAGCTGAGGCTAAGACAAAAAGCGGGAAATTGAGCTTGAAAACTCCGGAAGCGATGGTGAAGATCTTGTAGGGGATGGGTGTGAATCCTGCCATGAATACGTACCAGAAGCCGGAGTCCTGGTAGTGCACCATGATCTTCTGGAAATTGGCCTCTGTGAAACCCGGCACGTATTTGAAAAAAAAGGGTGCCACCGGCTCCCAGGCCGCGTATCCGATGAGGTAGCCGATCATGCCACCCAGCACAGAAGCAATGGAAGTTATGAGGGCGAAGCGCCAGGATTTCTTAAGTGCGCCCAGGCAGAGCGCGATCAGAAGCGGATCGGGGGGGATAGGGAAGAACGAGCTTTCCGCCAGCGCCAGGAAGAAGAGGACGATGGGGCCGTACGGTGTCTCCGCCCAGTGCAGGATCCAGTCATAGAGTCTACGAAAGAATCTCATGCCTCACCTTGTCCAGCACATCCTGGAGCGCCGGATGTTCGAGATGCTGGTAAGCGGTTAGGTCCCGGTGGATGGGGGTCACCGTTATGTATCCTTCCTGGATGAGTTTGACGTCGCTGTCCCGGCCGCCTATGGCTTGAGGGGTCCCAGTACCGATCCAGTAGTAGTCACGGCCGCGTGGGTCTGTATTGACGATTATCTCGGGGTGGTAGCGCTTCTGTCCCAGCCCGGCCAGCCGAAGATCCTTCACCGGCGGGGCAGGTATGTTGATGTTGAGTGTGATGCCGGGGGGCAAGGGGTGTGCGAGGAGGCTGCGGCTTAAGGCCCGGACCACACCGCTGCAGAAGTCGAAGTGGCATGTTCCATCCCGGTCCGGCAGATGGGACACCGCGATCGAACAGATCTGGAGGAACGTCCCCTGGACCGCCCCTCCCACGGTCCCGGAGTAGGAGATGTCCTGCTGCCCCAGGTTGGGGCCGCGGTTGATTCCCGATATGATGAGATCGGGAGGGGAAGGCAGGAGCTTCTGGACCGCCAGGTAGATGCAGTCTGTGGGTGTCCCGTCCACGGCGAACGCCCGGTCCCGCACGGTTTTGACCCGCAGGGGGTGATGGAGCGTCAGAGAGAGGGATGTGGCACTCTGCTCCCGGTCGGGCGCCACGATGTATACATCGTAGCCGGGGTCATCCTGGATGTGTTCGTACAGGGACTGGATGCCCTCGGCGTAGAATCCGTCATCATTGGTCAGGAGGATGAGGGATTTTTTTGTGGGCTTCATCAGGAGCGGATCATGATCAGCAACATCTTGAAGGGCTCCAACGCCTTCAGGGCGTGCGGTTGGTGGGCAGGCATGATGAGCAGCTCTCCCTGCTTGAGTGTATGCGCCGTCCCGGAAATGGTGATCTCAGCCGAGCCGTCCAGCCCCAGCACAGTGGCGTCGAAAGGTGCGGTGTGTTCGCTCAGCCCCTGGCCCTCGTCAAAGGAGAACACCGTAAGGGTTCCGGTTTTCAGGGAAAGCAGCTCCCGGCTGACCACGGAACCCTCCTGGAAATCCAGCAGCTGCGCCAATTCCAGAACCTGAGCTTTCAGATCTTCCATGTGATGGCTCCTAACCTGTCATGAATAATCCAGGCAAAAAAATTGGTCGGGACGGGCGGATTTGAACCGCCGACCCCACGCACCCCAAGCGTGTGCGCTACCAGGCTGCGCCACGTCCCGACCGGAAGGATTATTATAGCAAAATGCGGATCAATTACAACCGATTCTAGGAGTGAAGGTTCAGAGTTTGTCCAAGTCGGAGGCGATGTCGCTGAGCTGGGCCCGGATCTGAAAGAGGGTTTTCTTGAGCCGCTCGGGGTGGACCGGCGTCTTGCTCACCAGACCGAACTCCTGTTCGATCTTCCTCTTGGCTCCGGCCAGGGTCAAGCCTTCGCTCTCCAGCAGGCTTTTCAAACGGAGGATGATGTCCAGGTCCCTCTTGCGGAAGATCTTTTTCCCCGTTCCTGTGCGTCCGGCATTGAGAAAATAAAATTCCTGCTCCCAGGATTCGATAAGCTTGGAATCCAGTTTTGCCAGACGGCTGACTTCCTCAAGGGGATAGAAGAGCTTGTCCTGTTTGGCTTCGCGTGGCATTTGCTGTCCGAGGCATGGTAAAGTTAGCATGGAACGGGTGTGAGGTCAAGCACGTGTACTCGTTCAGTCCGAGCGGAAGACCCGCCCACCTCCCCATGCGCTCGGACTGAATAGGCCGCTTCCCGACCTCCGCATCGTCACCCTTCTCGCTTGGTTTATGACCAGGTCCAAGAGACACACATATACAATCACGGTATTAAGGATGATTATTGTTTACATTTACTGGAGCCTGGACGATTTGGTATAATCGGAACGAGAGCTGCCAGTAAGATGCCTGCCGGAACAGAGGAAACACACACACCGCTGGCGGAACGGATGCGTCCGCGGCGGTTGGAGCAGTTCTACGGGCAGGAACACCTCATGGGTGAGGGGAAGATCCTCTCACAGTTCATCAAATCGGGTCGGCTGGTTTCCATGATCTTTTGGGGCCCGCCCGGATCGGGCAAGACCACGCTGGGTTTCCTGCTGGCCCGGCATTTCGACTTCCCATGCGTTTTTTTCTCCGCCGTGCTTGCGGGCATCAAAGAGGTCAAGTCTGTGATGGCCAAGGCCGAGGACCACCGCCGTCTTTACAAACAGCCCACGGTCCTCTTTATCGATGAGATCCACCGCTTTCACAAGGGACAGCAGGCCGCCTTTCTTCCCTATGTGGAGCGGGGAGACATCATCCTGTTCGGGTCCACCACGGAGAATCCCTCCTTCGAGGTGATCGCACCGCTGCTCTCCCGGACAAAGGTTCTGTCACTCAATCCCCTTACGGAATCGACGCTCCGGCGTATCCTGGAAGAGGCACTGGCGGATGTCGAGATGGGGCTGGGAGGTCGGGGCCTGCGCATCGAACCCGAGGCCCTGCAGCACATCATCGATTACGCCAACGGGGATGCGCGGCGTGCCCTCAATACCCTGGAGATCGCGGCCGGCCTGGTCGGGGAGGGCGGGATCACCTCATCGGATGTCCAGGAAGCCCTCCAGAAGCGTGTCCTGCTGTATGACAAGAGCGGTGAAGAACATTTCAACCTGATATCCGCCCTCCACAAGAGCCTCCGCAACAGCGATGTGGATGCCTCCTTGTACTGGCTGGCCCGGATGCTGGCCGCAGGCGAGGACCCCAAGTACATCCTCCGCCGCCTGGTCCGGTTCGCCTCCGAAGACATCGGCCTGGCCGATCCCTCGGCCTTGACCCTGGCCCTGCATGCCAGGGACGCCTATGACTTCTTAGGATCCCCCGAAGGAGAGCTGGCCCTGGCTCAGGCGGTCATCTATTTGGCTGCCGCTCCCAAGAGCAACCGGGCCTATACCGCCTTCAACCGGGTACTCAAAGAGGTGGAGACGAGCCCTCACGAGCCCGTCCCCCACCATCTCCGCAATCCGGTTACGGATCTGATGAAAGACACAGGCTATGGGCTCGACTATCAGTACGCCCATGACAATCCGGACAGTACGACCGCCATGGAAACCCTGCCGGATCGGCTCAAGGGGCGCCGCTACTATCAACCGGGAGACCTGGGCCTGGAACGCGAGATAAAGAAACGGATGGATTGGTGGGAGGCGCGAAAGGCCGGGCTGAGGAACGCTGGAGGCGGGGCTGTCTCCGGGAAGGGAGAGAAGAACGAACAGGGAAACAGCCGGGAACCCTAAGGCTCCTTGTCCTCTTTGAGCAAGTAATAGATTTCCCAGGAGATGTCGTCGGCCAGGCAGCCGAGGCAGGACGTTTCCGTGGTCGCCAGTTCTTCGTCCTCGATCTTGTCTTTGATGATCCTCTTCACCCGTCTGCGGATCTTGTAGAGGAGGATGTAGTTGATCATCGGATGCTGCCGGCATGATATCAGCTTGTTTCCCGCATGTAAAGATTGAGGCGGGAGCGTAAAAAATGCTAAAATGGTTGCCTCACGGAATGAAAAAAATCTGGGTATCCTTGATCCTGCTGGCGGGCCTCCCGGCCTGTTCTCTGTTTCGAGCCAGGACCGCACCCTATCCCGAGGGCATCATCTTCCCGCTGACAGAGACGCATTCACTCGACATCGAGGGAGAGGTCCGCGAGTCGCTCCGCCTGCGGGGAGACCGTTTGTATTTCACCACGCATGAGGGACAGGTGTACGGCGTCGATGCCCGGGAGCGGAAGGGGGAGTGGGAGTTCCGGATGGACGCGGAGGCGGCGAGCCGCATCTGCGTTGGGGAGGAGCACGTCTATGCCTGGGATGCCGCGGGGACGGTCTACTGCCTCGATGCCGATGGGGACCTGATGTGGAAGGCTCCTCTCTCCGAGCCCCTGTATGAAGGTGGGAAAGAGGGGACCGCTCATCTGTTTCTGGCCACCACCGCGGGAGAGCTGTTAGCGCTGGACAAGGCAACAGGCGAAACGGTCTGGCGTTTCAAGGCGGGAGACAGCATCCGGTGCGAGCCGGCGTGCTTCTCGGGTACGGTCGCATTCGGCTGTGAGGATGGATACGTCTATGTCCTGAGTTCCAACGGCCGGCTGGCGGGCCGTTTTGCGGCCGGCGGTGCCGTGCGGGGAGGCATCCTGCTCGATGCAGACCGGCTCTTCTTTGGTTCGTTCGACCATTTCTTCTACTGCGTGGAGCTGCCCGACCTCAAACTGAGATGGAAGGTGGGGACCGGGGGAGGGATCGATAACCCGCCCGTCCTGGACCACCGGCGGGTTTATGTCATCAGCCGGAACAACGTCCTCTATTGTTTCGCCCGGAAGAGCGGTACGGTCCTGTGGTGGAGCAATGTACCCGCGCGTAGCCGATTCCGTCCTGAGCTGATCAATGACCGCATCACGGCCGCTTCCCGATCAACCCGGCTAATCTGCTTCGATGCGCAGAGCGGACAGGACCGCGGGCGGTTCGACGCCGAGATGGAGCTGCGTGCCAACCCGGTCTGGTATGCTCCCTACCTGGTCCTGGCGCATTTCGACGGCCACACCGGTAAGGGGCGCCTTTCATTCCTGGAGAAGGAGGTCAAGGCCTCCCTGGTCTTCTCCAAGACGGCTCCCCAGAGTCCCAACGAAGACATAGAGGTCAGGGTCGAAGCCGCCGGTTTTTTCCAGCCGGAGTATGAGTTTTACCTGACCCGTCACCTGCTGGTGCAGTTCGGGCTGCATTTTACCATCCCGGTCCAGATAGGGGAGGCGCGGCGGGTCGTCCAGGAGCGATCGGAGAAGAACAGCTGGGACTGGTTCCCCGAAGAACCGGGGCTGTATGTCATCGAGGTGAAGGTGAACGACGAAAGAGAAGAGGTCTCCAGCGAGAAGGCCTTTCTCATAGCAAAAGGAGATTCCAATGCAACGGGATGAAGCGCTGTCTCTGGTCAAACAGCATCTCAAGAACAAAAACCTGGTCAAGCACTGCCTGGCAGTGGAAGCCTGCATGCGGGCCATGGCCGAGCGCCTGGGCGAGGATGTGGAAAAGTGGGGCCTGGCGGGGATCCTGCATGACCTGGATTACGAGGTGACGGAAAAGAACCCGGAAACACACACGCAGGAAACCCTGAAGATCCTGGAGCCCTATGGGCTGGATCCGGATATCATCCGCTCGATCCAGGCCCATGCCGGGATGATCCCCTGTGAGAAGCCGATGGAATGGGTCATCTTTTCGGTGGATCCCCTCACCGGATTGATCATCGCCGCGACCTTGATGCACCCCGACCGCAGGCTCGAGGGAGTGGACCTGGGATTCGTGAAGCGGCGCTACCAGGAAAAAAGCTTTGCACGCGGGGCCCGGCGGGAAGATATCGAGCAGATCAGGAACATCGAAGGCATGGATCTGGACGAGTTAATCTCGATCTGCATCGGGGCCATGCAGGGGATCCATAAGGAACTGGGCTTGTAGCGGGGCTTCGAGGCATGCGGATCGTCGCCTTTGTCGGCCCCTCGGGCAGCGGCAAGACTCGTCTGGTAACGCGGTTGATCGCGGAATTCAGCCGGCGGGGATTGAAGACGGGAGTGATCAAACACTGCAGCCACGGATTTGAGCTGGACCCGGAGGCCAAAGACAGCCGTCGGTTCTGGGAGGCCGGGGCCGAGGGGGTTGCCCTGCTTTCTCCCCGGAAATGGGCGCTTTTGAAAAGGACACCCCCGGAGATGCGCGCGGCGCAGGCCGCGGCCCAATTGTTTGCGGACCAGGACGTCGTCCTGGTGGAGGGCGGAAAGCAGGAACCAGGCATCCGGAAGATCGCCGTGCAGCGGCCCGGGTCCGGAGAAAAAATTTCAGTGGAACCGGACGAGCTGGCGGCCGTGATATCTGAAGAGGAACTGGCCGGCGAAAAGCCGGTCTTTCACCCGGATCAGATCCGGGTGATCGCCGATTTCATTTTGAATGAGGAGGACACATGAATCTGAACATCGACGGACAGGAGGTGCGGCTGAACGCCTTCGTCAACCGCATCATAACGAACACCATGGAGAGTGTCCTCAGGTCCCTGGACGACATCCCGGAGGATCGGCAAAACGTTATCTTTCGTGCGGATTCCGAAGCCGGTGTCGAACTGGAGATAGATGGTGGGCCCGTGCGAATGAATGCGTTTGTGCAGAAGATCGTCGGCAGTGTTCTTCAGGGAATCGTCGCCTCGCTCGAGGATGTCCCGACCGCACCACGAAGTATTGAAGTAGTCTTCTAGCCTGAATCATTCATAAAGAATGCCGATAATATAATAAAGTCTTCCCTGATTTTTATGTTCCAGGTCGGCAGCTTTTATGAATGACTCAGGCGCTTGAGTAATTCACGGGCCGAGATTGCGGCAGATGGAAGGCATGGAGGGCGAAGCTGTGGTTTACCACCGCGAGACCCGACATAACGCATCAGATGCCGGGAGATCGGCTCGCCCGAAGGGTAAAAGGCGTCGATATTAGAAAAATTTATCATAGTGAGATGAAATGATCATTTATTGGCGGGTGGTTAACTTGAGTAGCAAAGGCAAGATTTGGAGATATTTATCGACGCTTTTTATGAATGACTTAGGTCATTCGTAGCGGAGGGAGGTGATGGGATCGGTCTTGGCCGCTTTCTGGGCGGGAAATATCCCGAAAAACAGGCCCACGGAGACCGCTACGCCCACACCCAGCACGACGGACCAGAGGGTCACGGTGGCGGGGAGGGGAGTG